>JAYRVK010001346.1:0-24358 GCA_041918555.1 Sandaracinaceae bacterium | reverse complement strand
CGGCCGCGCCGCCGCCGTCGAGCCCACCGGCCGCCGGCGGGGGCGATCCCGAGGCGGGGATGGACTGAACGCTCAGAGCCCCTCGGCGGCCTCCGCGGCGCGCCGCGCCTCCTCCTCCATCGCAGCTCGCTCTTCTTCTTCCGCCCGACGGCGCTCGGCCTCTTCGCGCCGCGCGCGCTCCATCTCCTGGACCATGTCGCTCCGCGCGCGCTGGTAGGTGAGGAACCCCATCGCGCCGCCACCGCACACGAGCCCGAGGACCACGAGCACCGGCACCGCGATCCCCGCGATCAGGATCCAGATCCACGCGTTGCTGCCCTTCGGGCCGGCCACGCGCCGACTGTCGCGCAGGGCGCAGGTCGTGTCGATCGGGCTCTCGCTTAACTCCGCCCTCCCGCCGCCGTTCGGATGGGCGCGGCGCCCCTCGCGCGCCTCGCGGAGGTGAGTCATGACCCGGTCTTGCAACGGTTCTCTCCTGGTGGTCTTGTCGGCCGCGCTCGCGGGTGCCTGCGCCCCGGCCGACGCACCCGTCGACGGAGGCGCCGCCCCGAGCGATTCCGACGCCCGCGTCGTGGAGGGCGACTCCGGTCCGACGGTGGTCTCGCGCGACGCCGGCGTCGCAGACGATGCCGCGTCGGCGAGCCCGTCGGATTGTACCAACGGTCGGCTCGACGACGGCGAGGTCGGCGTCGACTGCGGGGGCGATTGCCCACCGTGCACGCCGGGTGGCGCCTGCGCTGTCGGCGCGGACTGCGCCTCCGGTCGCTGCGACGAGGGCCGCTGCGCCGAGGCCACGTGCAGCGACGGGCTGATGAACGGGACGGAGACCAGCGTCGACTGCGGGGGCGGCGGCTGCATCCCGTGCAGCGCGGGCGCCGGATGCTCTCGCGACGCCGACTGCGCGAGCGCCCTCTGCGACCGCGCGTCCTCGACCTGCCTCGCGCCGGGCTGCCACGACGGCGTGCGCAACGGCGACGAGAGCGACGTGGACTGCGGTGGCGCATGCCCAGGTTGCCCGGACGGAGCGCCGTGCGGCCTGGACGCCGACTGCCGTTCCGCCTTCTGCGACGTCGCGGACACCTGCGCCGCCCCCCGCTGCGACGACGGCGTCCGCAACGGCGACGAGCTCGGGATCGACTGCGGCGGCGGCGTCTGCCCCGGCTGCGGCGACGGCGAAGTGTGTCTCGCCGGGAGCGATTGCGGGAGCGGAGTCTGCGACGCGACCCTGCGGGCCTGCGCGGTCCCGACGTGCACCGACGGGGTCCGCAACAGCGACGAGACCGACATCGACTGCGGCGGAGCGACCTGCCCGTCCTGCGGCTCCGGGTCGAGCTGCGCCGGGGCCGTGGACTGCCTCAGCGGTGTCTGCGCGCCCGGCTCCTCGCGCTGTGCGGCGCCCTCCTGTACCGACGGCGTCCGGAACGGCGACGAGACGGGCGTCGACTGCGGCGGCGGGACCTGCCCGGGCTGCGGCGACGGTGGCGCCTGCGGAGTGCGGACCGACTGTGTCAGCAGGGTTTGCATTCTACCCCTCGGAATCTGCGACTCCGCGACGTGCGCGGACGGCGTGCGCAACGGAAGCGAGACGGCGATCGACTGCGGCGGCGACATCTGCCCCGCCTGCGACGTCGGCGGCCGTTGCTCGGCCGACGACGACTGCACGAGCGGGGTCTGCGGGGGAAGGGTCTGCCTCGGGCCGAGCTGCACGGACGGGGTCGCCAACGGCGACGAGCACGGGGTGGACTGCGGTGGCTCCTGCCCCGGGTGCGGAGAGGGCTCGCCGTGCTCGGTCGCCGAGGACTGCTCGAGCGGCGTGTGCGACCCGATGTCGGAGTCGTGCGCGGCGCCGAGCTGCACCGACGGGATCCGCAACGGAGAGGAGACCGACGTCGACTGCGGCGGCCCCGTGTGCCTGCCCTGCGAGGTCGGCGAGGACTGCGCCAGCGCGGGCGACTGCCGCTCCATGATCTGCAGCGTGGTCTCGTCGACGTGCGGTGCGCCGAGCTGCGGGGATGGCGTGCAGAACGGCGACGAGACCGACGTGGACTGCGGCGGGAGCTGCCCCGCGTGCGGAGTGGGGGACCGCTGCCTCTCGGCCGGAGACTGCGCCGAGAGCTACTGCAGGTCTCGGGTCTGCCGCCAGTACGCGTCCTGCAACGACATGCTGCAGGCCGGCGTCGTGACCCGCAGCGGGATCTATCGGATCCACCCGACCGCGACGACGTCGCTCCTCGTCTACTGCGACATGACCACCGACGGCGGCGGCTGGACCCGAGTGGCCTACCTCTCCGCGGGGAGCCGCTCCGTGAGCACGGTCTACCGCGGCAGTGACTTCTTCACGCAGGCGTGGGTGCAGGGCGATACCAACTACACGATCACGGACAACGCTCACGTCAACCTCTGGGGGGCGACGCGGGGGATGCTCGACGCGCGGCCGCTGGTCGGCTTCGCCACGGAGATCCGCTTCTCTTGCTCCGACGAGACGCGCGGGACCACGGTCGACGTCCTGTGGACGCCCGGGCACGAGGACTTCCTGGCGTTCCTGCGCTCGGAGCTCGGCGGGGCGGGCTACGCGTCGACCAACGAGCGCGTTCGCATCCAGCACGACAGCGGGGCCTTCGTCTCGGCCCGGGCGTTCCCCACGAGCGCACGCGCGGCCTACTGGGACAACTCGCACATCTGCGGCAGCGGCGCGGGCGGCGGTGCGCCGACCGCCGGGAGCAGCGGCGGCTTCCAGCTCGGGCTCTGCCACAACGGCCCCACGGCCTCGGACATCGGCGTCGTGAACGCCCACCAGGTGGCGATCGGTTACTCGACCGGGTCCCCGACCCTGCGCCTCGAATGCGGGGCCGACACGCCCAGTGATGGGTCGCCGATCGACGGCACGTGGATGGCGTGGGTCCGCTGACTCAGCTCACCCCGGCCATCGCGAGCGCGACGAGCGCGAACATCGCGAGGTAGCCGACGCGCTCGGAGCGCGCCTCGCCGATGCGCTCGCGCACCCAGTCGCCCGCGAGGTTCCCGCCGAGCAGGCCCAGGGTGAGGAGCGCGACGGTCACCGCCGACTCGAACCGGAAGAGCCCGCCCGCGCCGTAGCCGACCATCCGGGCGAGGTGCATCGCCACCGCGGACGCGCTCGCGGTGGCGATGAACGCGTCGCCGCGCAGGCCCGACGCGAACAGCACCGGGCCGACCAGCCCCGCGCCGCTCAGCGCGGCGAGCCCGCCGGTCGCCGCGCCCGCCGGCGCGAGCGCGCGCGGCCCCGGCGTCCAGCGGTTGAAGCCGAGCCCGCGCGCCACCGCGACGAGCGCGACCGCGAGGAGGATCCACGGCATCACGCCCTCCGGGAGCGTGACCGCGACGAGGCTCCCCACGAGCGCGGCGGGCGCCGCGCCCAGGATGAACGCGCCCGCGACGCGGCGATCGAGCGCGGCCCGGAACAGCCACGCGCGGTGCACGTTCGCGACGAGGAGCCCGGGCGCGCTGAGCGCGATGGCGTCGCGCGGACCGGTCACGAGCGCGAGCGAGACGACCAGCAAGACCCCGCCGCCCATCCCCGCCACGGTGGAGAGCGTCCCGGCCCCGAGCCCCAGCAAGAGCGCGATCATGCAGCGAGGGTGGGTCACGCCTGGTCATACATCCAATGGAAACTTTCTAGAGATTCGATAAGACTCTTCGATGAATGTTGGACGGCCTCCGCCACTTCCTCCTCATCGTGGAGCACGGCACGTTCACCGCGGCCGCGCGGCACGCGCACCTCTCGCAGCCCGCGCTCACCGCGTCGATCCATCGGCTCGAGGAGCAGCTCGGCGCGCGCCTCCTCAATCGCGGGCGGCGCGGCGCGAGCCTCACCGCGGCGGGGAGCGCCTTGGTGCCGAGCGCCCGCGCGGCGCTCGCCGCGCTCGAGGAGGGCCGGCGCGCGGTGCTCGAGGTGGAGGAGCTCGAGCGCGGCCAGGTCCGCATCGGCGCAGGCGCGACCGCGTGCACCTACCTCCTGCCGCCGACCCTCGCGGCGTTCCGGCGCGCCCACCCGGGCGTGAAGCTCTGGCTCCGCGAGCTCACGACCGACGAGGCGCGGCGCGCGATCGAGGCGGGCGAGATCGACCTCGCGGTGGTCACGGATCCGGGGCCCGACGGCGACCTCTGGTTCGACGACGAGCTCGTGCTGGTCGCGGCGCCGGGCCTCGAGCCGCGCGGCGCGCCCTTCGTCACGTTCCGCTCGGGCGCGACGACCCGCGCGCTCCTCGAGGAGCGGTTTCCGGACGCCGAGATCGTCATGGAGCTCGGCGGGGTCGCGGCGGTGAAGACCCACGTGCGCATGGGGATCGGGGTGGCGCTCGTGAGCCGGCACGCGGTGCAGACCGATCTGCGCCTGGGCCGCCTCGTCGAGATCCCCGACCCGCGCACGCCCGTCGTCCGGCCGCTGCATCTGCTCCACCGCGGCCTCGATCGGCTGCCCCCCGCCGCGCGCGCGCTCCGCGATCACCTCCTCGCCGCGCCGCCCGTTCCGCTGGACGATCACTGAGCCAGCGTCCCGCGCTTAACTCGCGAGCCCAACGGCCGATCCTCTCCTTGGAGGCCGATGATGGACCGACCGAGTCAACGCCCGACCCTTCGTGCGCCTGCAGCGCCGGTGCCGCACGGCCATCGCGATGTCGCCCTCGTGGCCAGAGGTTGCGGTCTGCTCCTCCTGAGCGGCTTGGTGTTGCGGGTGTTCGGGCCCGAGCCGTCGATGCCGAGCCGGCCGCGGCCCGCGATCCCTCGAGCGGTGCCCTCCGCAGCGGTGAGCCGCGCGGAGCTCGCCCCGCCGACGCCCCCTGCGCCGAGCCCGCTCGAGCCGCTGCCGCCCCCCGCGATCGCGGCGGCCACCCCGGAGGTGCCGACGCGCGTCGTGCGCCGCGAGCGCCGCCCCCGCAGCGCAGCGCACGGCCACGACGCGCTCCCGTCGAGCACCATCCTCGAGCCCAACCGCGTCCGGATCGGATCGATCATCCAGAGGCAGCAAGCCTCGTTGCGGAGCTGCTACCTGGCCGCCATCGACCGCGCCGGGATCGCGCGGTCGTCGCGGATCGATCTCACGGTCCAGATCGCGCCGAGTGGCGACCTCGAAGGGCTGGCGGTCGGGGGGACGGACCGCCTGCCCGGGATGGACGCATGTGTCCGCAGGGTCGCGGCGCGTTGGCGCTTCCCGGCCTCGACGCACGGTTCCACGGCCCCCGTGGTCCTGGTGTTCCGACCGTCCGACGCATGATGGGCGCGACCGCGCCCGCCGGTTTCGGGGTACACCCCCGCGATGCGAAAGCACCACGTCCTCCTGCTCGCGCTCGCGTCGTCGTGCGGCGGGCGCTCGCTCCCGTCGGCGACCGTGCGCGTCACGCCCGCGGCGAGCGTCGAAGACTCGTCGATCGCGCAGATCGTCGACGCGTTCTACGCGCCCGACGTGGACCGCGCCCTGATGGAGCGCGAGGTCGCGCGGCTCCTCGCGGCGCACCCCGGCGCGGCGCCCGTGCACGAGATGGCCGCGCACCTCGCCGAGCTGCGCGAGGACGACGCGGCGGCGTGGGAGCACTGGCTGCGCGCGTCCGCGGACCTCTCGAGCGACCTCGCGCCGATCTACCTCGATCGCGCGCTGCGCTTCGACCTCACCGCGTCGCAGCAGGCGAGCTCGGCCGCGTTCCTGACGGAGCTCGCGCGGACCCATCCGAGCCCCGACGTGCGCGTCGACGCCGCGCGCCGGCTCGTGCGGATCCTGACCGCGCGCGAGGAGCTCGAGGCCGCCGACCGTGTGGGCGCGACGCTCGACTTCATCGATCGCTTCCTGCTCGTCGGCGCGTTCGACAACGACCAGGGCCGCGGCTTCTTCGCCGAGCACCCGCCCGAGGCCGGCATCGATCTCGACGCGGAGTACCGTGGCCTGCTCCAGCCGATCCGCTGGCGCCCGGCCACGCTCTTCGATCGCAGCGGGATGGTGCGCGTCGGCGATCACGTCTCGCCCGACGAGTGGGGCGTCGCCTACCTCCTGACCCACGTGCACGCGGCCGCGGAGCGCGACGTGCAGCTCCGCCTGACCACGCCGGCGGGCGTGCGCGCCTGGCTGAACGGGACCCTCGTCGTCGACCAGGAGCGCGTCTCGCGCCCCGAGACCGACAACCTCGTGGTCCCCGTGCACCTCGCCGCCGGCTGGAACCGGATCTTGATCAAGAGCGCGCAGGGCGATCAGGGCGACTGGGTGTTCGGCGCGCGGATCACCGAGCTCGACGGGAGCCCCGCGCAGGGCCTCGAGTACGACACCGCGCTCCACGAGCTGCCCGAGACCATCGACTCCTACGAGCCCTCGAACGTCTCGCTCCTCGCGGACGTGATCGCCGCGATCGAGCCGCCGCTCCGGCGCGAGCTGCTCACGCACCACGACGCGATCCGCAACGGCTACGAGGGCGACGCGCTCGCTAGCGCGCGCGCCCTGCTCGAGCAGGCGCCGCACCACCCGGTCGTCCTCTACCACGCGGCGCTCACGCACTGGACCAACGACGAGCTCGGGGTGGCGCAAGATCTCTTGAACGATGCGGTCGCGCGCTACCCCGACGACGCGGGGTTCTACTACCAACGCGGCGCGTTCTACCGCGAGCGCGATCGGTACGACCGGGCGATCGAGGACCTCCAGCGCGCCCGCGAGCTCACCCCCGAGGCGCGCTTCGCGACGATGTCCCTCGCGAGCACGTTCGAGGACCGCGGCTGGCGCGAGCACCAGTGTTGGCTGCTCGAGCGGGCGACCGAGCGCTGGCCCGACAGCGGCTGGGCCCTGCGCGCCCTCGCCTTCTGCCAGCAGCAGCGCGGCTACCTCGACGCGGCGCGCGCGCTCCACGAGCGCGCCGACGCGATCGAGCCCGGCCACGCCTGGAACCTCGGCCGCCTCGCGCTCCTGGCGCGCGGCCGCGAGGATCGCGGCGCGATGATCCGGATCGCCGAGCGCCTGCGCGCGCTCTCGCCGTGGAGCGTCGAGGCCCTCGTGGAGGCCGGCGACCAGTACCGCTTCGCGGAGCGTCGCGCGGAGGCGAGGGCGCTCTACGCCGAGGCGACGGAGCGCGATCCGGTGTGGGCGGCGCCGCACGAGCGGCTCGGCGTGATGGCCTTCGAGGACGGCGACCTGCCCGCGGCCCTCGCGTACTGGGACGCGGCGCTGGCGCGCGATCCCGACAACGGCCCGCTCGCCGATCGCGTGGACTTCCTGCGGCCGGACGAGGACGATCCGGACCGGCGCCTGATGCCGGGCGACGAAGCGATCGACGAGGCCCTCGCGATGCAGCTCGCGATCGACCCGGGCGCGAACACCGCCCTGCTCCTCGACGACGAGGTCACCACGGTCCAGCAGGACGGGAGCGCGCGGCACCGCATCACGCAGGTCAGCCTCGCGACGACGATCACGGGACGCGACGAGCTCATCCAGACCCAGGTGCCCGGGTCCGCGCGCGTGCTCCGCGCCTTCAGCGTCGACGGGGAGGGTCGCCGGCAGGAGGCGGCCTCCATCCGCGGCGGTGAGATCCGCTTCCGCGGGCTCGATGTCGGATCGAGAGTCGTCTTGCAGTACGTCTACCACTCCCCCCCGCCGCGGTTCCTCCCGAACCACTACGTCGGGAGCTGGCTGTTCCAGGGGGTCCACCGGCAGCTCGGCGTCGCGCGCTGGGTCGTGCAGATCCCCGCGGGCCGCGAGCTCGCGATGCACGTGCAGGGGCCGATCGAGCACGTCCGCACGCGCGAGGGCGATCTCGACGTGCACACCTTCACCGCGGAGAACGTCGCTCCCTTCGTGCCCGAGCCGAACATGCCGCCGGTCGGCGATCAGATCGCGCTCGTCACGCTGAGCACGCTCCTCGAGTGGGGGGAGTACGTCGAGTGGGAGCGCGCGCTCCTCAGCGAGGTCTTCGAGACGAACGCGAGCCTGCGCGAGCGCGCGCGCGCGCTGACCGAGGGCGCGACCACCCCCCAGGAGCGGATCGATCGCATCTACCGCTACGTCGCGCAGGAGATCCGCTACCAGCAGGACTACGAGGACACGATCTCGGGCGTGCGCCCGCACAGCTGTCCCGTCGTGCTCGAGCGCGGCTACGGCGACTGCAAGGACAAGGCGGTCCTCATGATCCTCCTCGCGCGCGAGCTCGGGATCGAGCTGCACTTCGCGGTGCTGCGCACGACCGGCGCCGGCGCGGTGCGGCGCGCGGTGCCGAACCAACAGTTCAACCACGCGATCGTCTACGTGCCGGCGCAGGACGGGATCGCGGCGGGCTACTTCATGGATCCGACGACCGACGGGCTCGACATGGGGAACCTCCGCCCCGACGACCAGGGCGCGACCGCGCTCGTCCTCGACACGGCCAGCGGCGAGTGGGCGTTCCACGACATCCCGTACCAGCCCGCGGACCTCACGTACTACCGCTGCGAGATCGCGGTCGCGGTGACCGACCCGGAGCACGCGCGCGCCGACACCGACTGCCGCATCCGCGGCACGGTCGCGTCGATGTTCCGCCGCGCGATGCGCGACGAGGAGCGCGCGGGCCAGGTCCGCCAGAACGTCGCGCACGCGATGTTCGCAGGCTCGGCGGTGACCGAGGCGCAGACCGAGCACCTCGACGACATCGTCGAGCCGCTCCGGATGCACATGGTCCTCGACGCGTCGAGCGCGCTCCAGGCCCACGGGACCGAGTACCGCATGCGAGTCCCCGCGCCCTTCGGGCTCGGCGGGCTCACCCGACTCGAGCGGCGGCGCACCCCGCTCCACCTCGGCGTGCTCGACGGATCGCGCTGGGCGGTCACCTTCGAGGCGCCGCGCGACGGGCGGATCGTGCGCGTCCCGGAGGACTTCACGATCGAGCACGACTGCTTCACGGTGAGCCGCCGCTCGCAGCTCCGCGGGCGCACCGCCACGGTGACCGTGGAGTTCTCGCGCTCCTGCCCCGAGATCTCTCCGGAGGCCTATCCGGAGCTCCGCCGGCAGGCGCAGCGCGCGGCGACGCTGCTCTCGGACGAGGTGGTCTTCGAACTGTGATGCGGAAGTCGATTTGCGCTCGGCCACGAGGAGTGGGGATGGGTGGATGGAGCGGTGGGGTGGAGGGGATGATGCGCTTGGGTGGTCTCCTCGTGACCGAGCACGACTCCGCTCTCTTCACCGCCCGTGCCAACCACGAGCCGCACGATCTCCGGGGAAGTCGGGCCCGCGCGGCCCTCGCTCCGCGACAATTCGTCAAGGCGCCCGCGCGCGACGGACAAGCCGTCACCGCGTGAACCACACCTTCCGTGCCGGCACCGCCACGAGCTCGCGCTCGGGCCAGCGCAGCGCGGTGAGCGCGCCGCCGAACACGCACCCGGTGTCGATGCAGATCGTGCCGTTCACCCACTCCGCGGCGGGCACCGGCGTGTGGCCGTACACCACGGCCGCGGCGCCCCGGTAGCTCTGGGCCCAGTCGCGGCGGATCGGGTAGCCCTCGGCGTCGGTCTCGCCCGTGGTGTCTCCGAACAAGCAGAACGCGTGGACGCGCTTGCCGGTGCGGCCGTGCAGCTTCTCGATCAGGCCCGCGTGCGCGACGACCAGCGCGCCGCCCTCGAGCAGGAGGTGGTCGGGGAGGGCATGCAAGAAAGCTTGCACCTCGCGCCGGAGGTCCTCCGGCTCGCGCGAGAGCTGCTCGATGCTCATCGCCAGGCCATGGCTCGGCCTGACGTCCCGGCCCTCGAGCCAGCGCAGGAGCTTGGCCTCGTGGTTCCCGATCACCGCGAGCGCGCCGCGCTCGCGCACCGCGCGCATCACCACGCGGAGCACGTCGGCGATGCGCGGGCCGCGATCCACGAGGTCGCCGACGAAGATCAGGCGCCGGCCCTCGGGGTGCACGAGGTCGCCCGCGTAGCCGAGCCGCTCGAGCAGGGTCGCGAGCTCGTCGCCGCAGCCGTGCACGTCGCCGATGACGTCGAAGGGCCCCGCGAGCTCGCGGAGGTCGCACGGGAGGCGCGCGAGCGACAGGCGCGCCGCGTCGATCGCCGCGCTCCCCCGGAGCACGTGCACGCGCCGGAGGCCCTCGCTCCCGAGGCTCCCCAGGCTCTCCTCGAGCTGCCGGCGCTGCTCGCGGACCACGCGCTCGCCGACGCTCCGCCCGGGCCGCCGCGCGTCGCGCGCGACGCACTCCTCCACGGGCACGTCGAGCACCAGCGCGTCGATCGGCAGGTGCTGCGACTTCGCGATCGCGATCAGCGCCCGCCGCGGCTCGCGCTCGACGTTGGTCGCGTCCACCACCGTGAGGCGGCGGTGCAAGAGCCGCTTCTCCGCGACGGCGTGGAGGATCTCGAACGCGTGCGGCGTGACCCGCTGGTCGGCCTCGTCGTCGCCGATCATCGCGCGGAAGCGATCCGAGACGAGCACCTCGGTCGGCGCGAAGTGCTCGGCGGCGAAGGTCGACTTCCCGCTCCCCGACGTCCCGACGAGGAGGAGGAGGCTCGGGTCCGTGAGCTCGATGGGCGCGTCCATCACCGACAGGCCACGTGCCAGCACACGTCCGCGTCGGCCGCGCAGTCGCGGCTCGCGCGGACGCACTCCTCCCAGCTCCCGACGTCGGCCGCGCGATCGCCCGGCGCGCACGCGGCCCACGGCGGCGCCGCGCGGCAGGCGTCGTAGTCGCGCGCGAAGGGCACGCAGGCCGCGTCGGTCCCCGCGAGGACGTCCGCGGTGAAGCGGCAGAGCTGCGCGTCCTCGCCCGGCTGGAGCTCGGCGAGGGGGACGTCGGGGTCGATGCGCGAGCCCACGTCGCAGCTCGCGACGAGGATCAGGCCGGCGAGGACGGGGCTCCGCACGGCGTCGATCGTAAGGCGGCCGGACCGGACCGTGCTATCGTGATCGCGGCCTCCCGTGAGCGCACCCGACGCCTCGTCCGAAGTCGATCCGCTCCTCGGCCGCGTGGTCGAGGGGCGGTTCCAGGTGCTCTCGCGGATCGCGGCCGGCGGCATGGGCGTCGTCTACGAGGCCAAGCAGGTCCCGCTCGGCCGCAAGGTCGCGCTCAAGGTCCTCGAGGTCGGCAAGGTCCCCGGCGGCGACAAGTCGTTCCGCGAGCGCTTCTTCCTCGAGGCGAGCGCCGCGGCGCGCCTCGCGCACCCGAACACGATCGTCGTCTACGACTACGGCAGCACCGAGGACGGCCTCTGCTTCATCGCGATGGAGCACCTCGAGGGCGGCACGCTCTCGCGGCACCTGAAGAAGAAGGGCCCGCTGGCCCCCGCGGACGCGATCCACGTCGGCCTCCAGATCGCGAGCTCGCTCCGCGACGCGCACGATCAGGGGCTCGTCCACCGCGACCTCAAGCCAGGCAACGTCATGTTCGCGCCGCGCGGCGGCGACCCGCTGTTCGTGAAGGTGCTCGACTTCGGGCTCGTGAAGGTCCTCGACCAGGGCAAGGACGCGCTCCAGCTCACGCAGAGCGGCGTGATGATGGGGAGCCCGCGCTACATGGCGCCCGAGCAGGTGAAGGCGCAGCCGACGGACTGCCGCACCGACATCTACTCGTTCGGCGCGGTGCTCTTCCACGTGCTCACGGGCGCGCCGCCGTTCCACGCGGGGAGCGCGTTCGAGGCGATGCAGCACCACGTGTACTCGGCGCCGCCCGCGCTCAAGCAGGTGTGGCCCGCGTGCCCCGCCGGGCCGATGCTCGAGGGCGTGGTGATGCGCTGCCTCCAGAAGGAGCCGCTCGCGCGCTACCAGAGCATGGACGAGCTGATGAGCGCGCTGCACGCCTGCGCCGCGGAGGCGGGCGGCGGGGTGTCCGGCGTCGGCTCGTACCTCGGCCGCGGCGCCTCGGGCTCGGGGCCGGACGGCGCGTCCTTCGCGGGCTTGCCGCCGCCGCCGCGCTTCAACGAGAGCCCGTCGAGCCCGTCGAACCCGGGCAGCGGCAGCGGCCCGCAGGGGCAGAGCGGGATCGTCAGCAAGATCGGCTCGCCGGAGTCGACCCGCATCAAGACGCTCAAGTTCGAGTCCGCGGCCACCTCACCGCCGACGATCACCCCCGTCGCGCAGCCTGCGTCCTCGGGGGGCAGCGGCTTGATCCTCGCGATCGGCGCGGTGCTCGCGCTCGCGCTCGCCGGCGCGGTGGTGCTCGGGATCGTGCTCCTCGTGCCGAGCGGCGATCCGCCCACCGCGCAGGCCGCGCCGCGGCCCGAGGCGCCGCCGCCCGCGCCCGAGGTGCCCGTGGTGCGCCCGCCGCCGGAGGTGCCCGTCGAGCCGCCGCCCGCGCCCGCGGCGCCCACGATGCATCTCGTGAGCGATCCGGCCGGCGCGACGGTGCGCCGTGAGGGCTCGGATCTCGGCGACACCCCGCTCGACCTCCGGATCCCGCCGGGCGAGCGCTGGACGATCGAGATCTCGCTCGAGAGCTACGCCACGCGCGTGGTCACGCTCCAGGGCGGGCAGTCGACGCTGACCGTCCACCTCGAGCCCATCGCGGTCGAGGACCCGCGGCCGATCCGGCGTCCGCCGACCTACCGGCCGCCCGTGGTCCGGCCGCTCGCGCCGGCGCCGCCGCCGACGATCCACACGCCGCCCCCGACGATCCGGCGCCCCAACCCTGCGCCGGACCTCGACGACCCCTGGGCCGGCCGGCGGTAGCTCGGCTCAGGGCGAGCAGATCGCGTCGGGCGCGACGGTGAGCGCGTCGACCCACGCGCGGAGCGACGCGAGGCCTTCTTCGTGGATCATCTCGGTGCCGACGGGCGGCATCGACACGCCACCCTCGCGCGAGCCCGCGCGGTGCACCGCGACGCTGTTGGTCGAGTCGCCCGGCATGAAGCGGCAGACGGCGGGCCCGAAGGTGATCGAGCTGAGCTGGTTGACGCCGGTGCGGAACGTCGTGGTGTCCTCGACCGTGTCGCTCGCGCCGATCTCGAGCCACGTGTAGAACATCCGCAGCGCGGCGGCGGGGTCGCCCCCCTCGCGGTGGCAGTGGCCGCAGTTGGCGTGCATGTAGCCGAGGGCCGCGACGTCGGCCGCGGCTCCCGGAACCTGCGCGTCGTCGCGCGCGATCGGCATCGTGAGGCGGCCGCGATCGAGGAGCGTTTGCAGCGTCACCCCCGCGCCGTCGTGGTTCAGCTGGATCGCGCTGAACCCGTTGACCATGTCGTCGCCGTTCTGGCCGATGTGGCAGCGCAGGCACGTCGCTCCGTCCGGGATGTCGTGGTCAGTGCCGAGCACGTTCTGGCGGACCGAGGTGGCCTCGTTGGTCACGTCGGTCGCCGAGGTGCCCTCCATGTTCCAGAGGAACGTCCGCGGCGTCCACGCGCTCACGCCGACCCCCGCGCTCGTCTTCTCGAGCACGCGGGTCTCCACGCGCAGGCCCCCGACCAAGAAGGTCTTGTAGATCCGCGTCCCCACCGGGAAGACCCAGCGATCGGGGTTGGTGGTGTCGATCGTCGTCCCCTCGGGGAGGAAGATCCATCGCTCCTTCGCGGCCCCGTCGGCCCACAGCTCGAAGCGCGGCTCGAAGGGCTCGAGCTCGGTGCTCACGATCGTGCAGTCGGAGTCGACGTAGAGCCCCGGCGGTCCGTCGCAGGTGCCTCCGTCGAAGCCGCCGTCGCCGCCCCCGTCGGTCCCCGCGTCGAACGGCCCGGCGTCCTCGACGCCGCCGTCGGTGCCCGCGTCGTCGTCTCCTCCGGGATCACAACCGACGGCCAGGACGAGAGCGAGGGTGACGGCGACGCGCAAGACGGACCTCCCAGGCAAGACGGGGCACAGCATACCGCGGCCCGCGTCGCCGGGCAGTGACGACGTAGCCGCTCGGTAACCGTCGCGCGCTTCCTCCCCGGGGAGCCAGCCTGCTAGACTGGCGCGGCCAGCCGTTCCAACCGGGGGTTCCATGATTCGCTTCTGCGCGACCTTGTCGGTCGCGATCGCCGTGATGACTTCCGCAGCCGGGCTCGCCCGGGCCCAGCAGACCAACGAGCAGCTCGACGAGGCCGCGCGCCTCACCTTCGAGTCGGCGCGCGAGGCCTTCGTCGCGGGCGACTACGAGCGCGCCCTGGGCCTGTTCCGGCAGTCGTACAACCTCAGCCAGCGACCCGGCCTCCTCTACAACATCGCCCAGACGCTCGATCGCCTCCGCCGCGACGCCGAGACGCTGCAGGCGCTGCACGAGTACCTCGACGCCTTCCCCGACGCGCCGAACCGGACCGAGGTCGAGGCGCGCATCCGGGTGCTCGAGGCGTCGGTCGCCGAGGACGAGCAGCGTCGGGCGCGCGAGCAGCGCGAGCACGAGATCGCGGTCGAGGCCGCGCGGCGCGCGGGGCAGCCTCCGCCGCCCCCGCCGGGCGGCGGAGGGATCGGGATCCTGCACCCGGCGATCTTCATCTCGGTCGCGGGCGTCGCCCTGGTCGGCGGCGGGCTCGCGATCTGGGCGGGGCTCGAGACGGTGTCGCTCAACGACGCGTACCTCGCGAACAACGACGCGACGACGGTGGCGCAGGCGTACAACGACGCGGAGAGCATGCAGCTCCTCGCCAACGTCTTCATCTTCAGCTCCGCGGGCCTGGCCGCGGTGGCGGTGGTGCTCGGCGTGCTCACGGACTGGAACGCCTTCGGCGGCGGCTCGTCGTCGGCGGCCAGCGTGCGGCCCGCGCTCGCCCTCGATCCGACCGGCGCCCACCTCGGCCTCGAAGGGAGCTTCTGAGATGCGAACCATCGAGACGTCGCTCGCGCTCCTCCTCGCGCTCGGCCTCGGCGGCTGCTTCGTCGTCAACCCCGAGCACCGCGACATGGTCCTCGGCGGTCAGACCGACGGCGGCGGCACCGACGGCTTCGTGCCCGGCTCCGACACCGGCGTCGACGGCGGCGCCGACACGGGCGGGCTCGCCGAGGCCTGCGGCGGCCCCGACGGGGACTACCTGATCCTGCGCGACTCGCACGAGCCGTTCGTCGTCCGCACGAGCTCGCTCGTGAACAACATCTCGACCTGCGGGACGGGGGCGGCGCCGGGCAACGACGGCTACATCGCGGTCGAGGTCACCGCGGGCGACCTCTGGCACTTCCACGTCGTGCCCGACCCGGCGACGCCGGGGCAGGACCGCGATCCGTTCCTCTACCTGGTGCAGGGCTCGGGCGGCTCGTGCGACACGCGCGGCTGCCAGCACTCGTCGGACGCGTGCACGGGCGGCGGCGACGAGCACTTCGCGTTCGTCGCGCCGGCGGACGGCATCTGGTTCCTCGGGATCGACGACGCCAACCCGGGCGGCGGTGCGTACCAGCTCAGCGCCTTCCGCCTCCAGTGCGGGGACGGGATGACGGTCCACGGCGAGGCGTGCGACGGGCCCGCGACCTGCAACTCGGCGTGTCAAGAGATCTTGAGCGAGACACGTCCTGGCGAGATCGAGGCGAACGACAACCCGATCGAGGCGAACTTCATCGAGGTCCCGGCGGCCAACGAGGTCACGGTCAGCGGGAACATCGGGGGCGGCACCTGCACCTACCCGGACGTGTACAACGTGCGCATCGACGACACGGGCGCGGACCTCTCCGTCTCGATCTTGAAGACCGACGGGACGCCCTGCGACAACGCGACGCTCACGCCCTTCGACATCGTCCTGCGCAACACCGCGGGGGAGGTGCGCGCGGGCCCGATGACCGATCCGGTGACCGGGTGCGCCGAGCTCGTGGTCGCGGACCTGTCGGCCGCCGCCTATTTCCTCTACCTCGAGCACGACGAGCCGATCGAGGATCGGGTCGTGGCGTACCAGCTCCACATCGAGATCACGCCGCCTTGACGGCGCTGGGGGACCCGTGACGCACCGAACGCTCTTCCGAACGCTCGCCGTCGTGGCGCTGCTCGTGGTCGCTCCGGGGACCGCGCGCGCCTTCGAGCCCTTCGCCCTGCTCGTGCCGTGCCGCGCGACGGCGGTGAACTCGGTCGGGACCACGCGGCCGTGCATCACGTGCCACGACAACCCGGACGGGGGCGCCGGCTGCGACATGCCGCCCTGCTTCAACCCGTTCGGCACGGCCTTCGACATGAACGGCCGCATGTGGGACACGACGCTGGCGCTGCTCGACTCGGACGGCGACGGCTACACGAACGGCCAGGAGCTCGGCGATCCGATGGGCACGTGGCGCGCGGGGATGGCGACGCCCGACACGTGCGAGTGCGCGACGCGGCCGGGCTTCTCCGCCTCCACGCCGGGCGACGCGGACCTCGACGAGGACCGCTTCTGCTGTATCGGCGCGGACACGAACCGCAACGGGACTTGCCTCGACATGGGCGAGAGCTCGATGGGGTTCGACTGCGACGAGATGAACGAGGCGGCGAACTCCGGCGCGATGGAGATCTGCTCGAACACCGTCGACAACGACTGCGACGGCTTCCCGACCCTCCTCGACTCCGACTGCGCGAACGTGGTCGATCGCGACGGCGACGGGTACTGCCCGATGGGCCTCGACATGAACCGGGATCGCGACTGCATCGACTCGGGCGAGATGACGTCCGACCGCGACTGCGACGACGACCAGGTCACCGTGTCGCCGGCGGCCGGCGAGAACTGCCTCGACGGTCTCGACAACGACTGCGACATGATGACGGACACCGCCGACGCGGACTGCACGAGCGATCGCGACGCCGACGGCGACGGCTACTGCCCGATCGGCCGGGACACGAACGGCAACGGCAACTGCAACGACGCCGGCGAGATGACCGCGGGCTACGACTGCGACGACGGCTCGAACGTCACCAACTCCGGGGCGACGGAGCAGTGCACCGACTTCGCGGACAACGACTGCGACGGCCTCGCCGACTTCCGCGACGACGTGGACTGCGGCGCGTTCTTCGACGGCGACATGGACGGCTACTGCCCGGCCGGCCGCGACGGGAACGGCAACGGGAATTGCGTCGATCCGGGCGAGGCCGAGGGCCCCGGCGACTGCGACGACGGCAACCCGGCCATCAACCCCGGGCTGACGGAGCAGTGCCTCGACGCCGACGTCGACGAGGACTGCGACGTGCAAGTCAGCCTCGCGGACTCCGACTGCGCCGGGTACATCGACACGGACGGCGACACGTTCTGCTTCGTCGGCGCCGACATGGACGCGGACGGCACGTGCACGGACACGGGCGAGCAGAGCGGCGACGGCGACTGCGACGAGGCGAGCGTCGAGGTCCGGCCGACCGCGACCGAGGTCTGCGTCGACGGCGTCGACAACGACTGCGACGGCTCGACCGACGGCGCGGAGCGCGGGACGTGCGACGCGTTCCGCGACATCGACGGCGACGGCTGGTGCGTGGCCGGCGAGGACCTGGACGACGACGGCTACTGCGACGACGCCGGCGAGCAGGGCGACGTGGGCGAGTGGACGGCCGAGGAGGATCCGTTCGACATGGGCGGCGGCAGCGAGGACTCGCCGGTCCGCTATCCGGGCGCGCCCGAGCACTGCCGCAACCGCGTCGACGAGGATCTCGACGGGATGGTCGACGAGGCGGCGGCGTGCCCGACGGACGTCGACGCGGATCGCGACGGCTTCTGTCCGGTCGGCACCGACGCGAACGGCGACGGCGACTGCGAGGACGAGGACGAGAACCGCGGCCTCGACTGCAACGACGGCGACGCGAGCGTCAACACCGGCGGCATGGAGCGCTGCCTCGAGCCCGTCGACGCGGACTGCGACGGGAACGTCGGCACGCGCGACGAGGACTGCTTCTACCTGCTCGACCTCGACGGGGACGGGCTCTGCGGGACCGGCATCGACGACAACTCCGACGGCGACTGCCTCGACGAGAGCGAGGATCGCTTCGGCGCGGACTGCGACGAGCGCGACCCCGCGGTGAACAGCCGCGCGCGCGAGGCCGCCGCCTGCGACGACGGCATCGACAACGACTGCGACGGAGCGATCGACTTCGACGACACGCAGTGCGTCTGCGAGATGGACGCCGACTGCGACGACGGCGACGCGTGCACGGTCGACGCGTGCGCCGACGAGATGTGCACCCACACGCCCGACTCGACGTGCGGTGACGGCGGCATGCCCGCCGACGCCGGCGGCATGACGGGCGGGGGCGACTGCGGCTGCCGCGCGGTCGGCTCGACGCGGGCGCCCATCGGCCTCGCGCTGATCGCGCTGGTGGCGCTCGTCCGCGCGCGGCGCCGCCGCTGAGCTGAGGAGAGAGAACGCCATGCCCTTGATCGAGTGCCCGGACTGCGGCCGGAAGGTCTCCGACCGCGCGAAGACCTGCCCCGACTGCTCCTGCCCCGTGTCCGACGTGGTCGCCGAGGCTCGCGCGAGGGCCGAGGAGCAACGGCTCGTCACCAGCCGGAAGCGGGTCGAGGACCGCCTGGTCGACTGCGGCCGCTGCCACGGCCGCGGCTGGCACCCGTTCGGCGAGGGCGGCCGGGTCGCGTGGTGCCTCGTGTGCGAGCAGACCGGGCGCACCCCGCTCTTCCATGCGGCGGATGGCTGGTACTCGGTCGCGCCCTACGCCGTCGAGCGCTTCCTCGCGGGCGAGCTCCACGCGCGCACCTCGGGGGTGGTGTTCTACCTCGGCGAGGCCGAGCCGAAGCCTCACGCGTTCCCCGAGGCCGCGCACCGCGTCGCCGTGGATCCTCTGGATCCGGCGATCGCGTGGGTGATGGATCCCGAGGAGAAGAGGAAGCTCGTCAGCGAGTGATCACTGGGGCGGCGCGGTCACCCGGACCGTCTGCGCGCGGCGCGGATCGGCGTCGGTGGTGTTCGGCGCGGCCTCCTCGCGGGGGATGCACATCTCGGCGTCCTCGCCGCGCGGGCAGCCCGGGCACGTGCCGAGCCGCATGTTGTGGCAGGTCTCGCCGGTCCGGCAGTCCTCGTCCTCCTCGCACTGGCGCTCCGGCGGCTCCCACCACCAGTGCGCCGCGTGCTGCGGCAGGCGCTCGTCCGGCCGCCAGGTGACCTCGCGCCGCGCGCTGTCGTCGCCGCCGCACGCGCCGAGCGCGAGGCCGCTCGCGCTCACGAGGCAAGCGAGGATCGTCGAGAGAGCTCCGTTCCGCATCAGTCCTCCGGCCCGGTGGGCCACCGTTACCACGAAATTCTCCGGAAGGGAGCCCGTCGCGGCAACTATTTGCGCGATGCACGTTCCGTTTGTCGATTGGCGGGGTCCTCTGTCATACTCCGCGTGCTCGTTCCGGGGTGTTACGAGCAGCGGAGGCACGGAGATGCGGACGATGGTCAGGAACATCATTCTCGCGCTTGCAGGCGCGCTCGCGGTGGCGTGCGGCGCGGACGTCGGCGAGCACGGCACGCGGCTCGTCGTCGACGAGTCGCAGGTCACGTCGGAGGTGCTGTACATGCTCCCCGACGTCTCACAGGTTCCCTTCACGGCGGCCGAGCTGACCGCGCAGGGGATCGATCGCGCGGAGGCCATCCCGGTCCGCGTCGAGGTCTACGAAGGCGTCGCCGTCGCGTGGTTCGCGCCCGAGGGCGTGGCGCGCATCGGCGGCGACTGGATCATCGCCCTCTGGGCGGTGGATCGCGTGGCCGTCTCGGACGAGACCTTCACCGAGGACGCCCCCGAGACCTCGCGTCCGGGCGGCGGCTTCTACGAGGGCTCCGACGTCAACGTCGAGGCGCGCCCGAGCTACGACATCCAGCTCAACGGCGTCCCGGAGCACGCGGGCGCGATCGCGATCATCGACTTCCTCGATCGCCTCGGCACCCCGGCCGAGCTCGCGCTCGTCGAAGAGCTGATCACGCACCACCCGGGCTGCCTCGAGTAGTCTCCCGAGGCATCTGCTCATCCTCGGAGAGGCCGGCGGGAGACCGTCGGCCTCTTTCGTTTCCGTCCGGCGCGCGACCCCGTGGTAGAGATCGTCGCGTCATGACGATCCTCCGCTCGATCGCCACCCTCGCGCTGCTCGCGGGCTGCGGTGCGCCCGCCATCGTGGAGGCCTCCCGCACCCTCGCCACCGCGCGCGGCTGCGAGGCCGCGGAGCTCACGCTGACCGAGTCGTCCAGTGGGTACGCGGTGAGCGGCTGCGGCGTGGACGGCTTCTTCGCGTGCGCGGCCGGCGCGTGCTCCGAGGCCGCGGGTCAGGCCGACACCGCGTGGGTCGACGAGGCCCGGCCCGCGCTCGCAGAGATCGCCGACGAGGTCCTCGCTTGCAACGACGGCGAGGCGTTCACGCTCCAGCTCCGGATCGACCGCGACGGCCAGCCCCAGGGGCTCGCCGCGCACCCCGCGCTCGACGGGGACGAGCGCGTGTGCGTCGGCCGCCTCGTGCTCGATCACGTCGCCCTCGACGCCTTCGAGGGCGAGCGCCTGATCGCGTACCGCTACGGCGAGGCCGCGGCGCCGCCCCCCGACGCGATCGAGCCCGCCGACCCGGTGGTCGAGGAGCCCGTCGAGCCCGTCGCCGAGGAGCCCGCCGAAGAGGCGCCGCCCGCCGAGGACACGGGCGTCTCCGACGCGCTGATCGAGTAGCTGGCTAGTCCTTGGCCTCGGCCCAGCTCGCGCCGTGGCCGATGTCGACGACGAGCGGCACGCGCAGCTCGATCGCGCGCTGCATGCGGTCGCGCACCAGCGCCTCGAGGGTCTCGAGCTCCGCGGGCGGGCACTCGAACAAGAGCTCGTCGTGGATCTGGAGGAGCATCTTCCCCGCGAGCTCCGCGTCGCGCATGCGCTCGGCGATCTGGAGCATCGCGACCTTGCACAGATCGGCCGCGCTCCCCTGGATCGGCGTGTTCGCGGCGATGCGCTCGCCGTAGCTCCGGTCGGTGAAGTTGTTGCTCGAGAGCTCGGGCACGTAGCGGCGCCGGCCGAGGATCGTCTCGACGTACTTGTTCACGTGCGCGTCGGCGACCGTGCGATCGACCCACTCCTTCACCTTCGCGTACTTCTCGAAGTAGCGATCGATGTAGGCCTTCGCGTCCTTGCGCTCGATCCCGAGCTGCTGCGCGAGCGCGGTCGCGCCCTGCCCGTAGATCGTCGCGAAGTTCACCGTCTTGCCGACGTTGCGCTGGTGCGCGTCGACCGCGTCCTCCGGCACCTCGAAGATCTGGCTCGCGGTCCGCCGGTGGATGTCGACGCCCTCGACGAACGACGCGATCAGCAGCGGGTCCTCGCTGTAGTGCGCGAGCACGCGCAGCTCGATCTGGCTCCAGTCCGCGCTCACGAGCACCCAGCCGTCGCGCGGGATGAACGCCTCGCGGATGCGCTTGCCGTCCTCGGTGCGGATCGGCGTGCGCTGGAGATCGGGGTCGGTCGTGATGAGGCGCCCCGAGCGCCCCGTGGTCTGCTGGATCGTGCAGTGGACGCGGCCCGTATCGGGATTCACGGCCTCGGCGAGGACGCGCGTGTACGTGTTGATGAGCTTCGCGAGGGCGCGCTGCCGGACGATCTGCGCCGCGATCTCGTGGCCCTTCTCGGCCAGGCGCTCGAGCACCTCGGCGTCCGTCGAGTAGCCGGTCTTGGTCTTCTTGATCACGGGCAGCGAGAGATCCTCGAAGAGCACCTCGGCCAGCTGCTTGCTCGAGCCGATGTTGAACCCCTTGCCCGCGAGCTCGTAGATGCGCTGCTCGACCTCGCGCTTGCGCGCCTCGAACTCGACCCCGAGCCGGTCGAGCGCGCCCTTGTCGACGCGGATCCCGTCGAGCTGCATCCGCGCGAGCACGCGCGAGAGCGGGAGCTCGATCCGCTCGAGGTTCTCGCGCTGGCGCTCCTCCTCGACGCGCGCGTCGATGAGCGGCCACATCTCGGCGATCGCCGCGACGAGGTGGCAGGCCCACGGCGCGACCGTCTCGAGCGGGAGCTCGGCGAAGCGCTTCGTCTTCTGTCCGCTCCCGAGGATCGTCTTCTCCATCGACACGGGCCGGTGGAGGAACTCGCGCACGACCTGCTCGAGCGGGTGGGGGATGATCCGCACGGGATCGACGAGGAAGGAGCCGAGCTGCGTGTCGAAGCGCGCGCCCTCGAGCGCGATCCCGTGCCGCAGCCAGAGCGTCTCCTGGTCGCGCAGATCGTGGCCGACCTTGGGCTTCTTCGGGTCCTCGAGCCAGCGCTTCAGCGCCGCGAGCGCGGCCTCGCCGAGCGCCCCCTCGCCCGCGAGCGGCACGTAGCGCGCGCGCGCGGGGGCCTGGCTCAGCGCGACGCCGACCAGCGCGCCCGTCACGAACGAGGGTAGCTCGTAGAGCGAGTGCAGCGCGACGGGCGCCTCCCCGTAGGACGCGAGGAGCGCCTCGAGCTCGGCGACGCTCGTGACCGCGGCGAACTCCGCGTCGCTCGCGGCCTCCTCGACCTGATCGCCCGCGGTGAGGAGCGAGTAGAACTCGAGCTCCTTGTAGAGCGCGTCGATGCGCGCGAGATCCGGCGCGGGGATCGCGAGCTGCTCGATCGCGACCGGCAGCTCGACGTCCTGCCGGATCGTCACGAGCTCGCGCGACAGCCGCGCGGTGTCGGCGTGCTCGACGAGCGCGGACCTCTGCTTTCCCTTGAGCTCTCCGACGTGCGCCAGGATCCCCTCGAGGTCGCCGTACGTCTCGATGAGCTTCGCCGCGCCCTTCTGCCCGATGCCCGGGACGCCCGGGACGTTGTCGACCTTGTCGCCGGTGAGCGCGAAGAGATCGACGATCGAGCGCGGCGGGACGCCCCACTTCTTCTGCACGAGCTCGGGGTCGTAGGTGACGTCGCGCATCGTGTCGATCATCCGGACGTCGTCCGAGATGAGCTGCGCGAAGTCCTTGTCCGCGCTGATGATGTGGACCTCGTGCCCGAGCGCGACGGCCTGCCGGGTCAGCGTTCCGATCACGTCGTCGGCCTCGTAGCCCTCGACGCGCAGCGTCGGGAAGTCGTGGACCTCGACGATCGCGTGGATCCACTCGAGCTGCTGGCGCAGCTCGCCGGGCATCCGCGGCCGCTGCGCCTTGTACGCGGGGAACTTCTCGTCGCGGAACGTGGGCCCCGGGGGATCGAACACCACCGCGCCCATCGCCGGCTTCCGGCCCGCGAGGATCTTGCGGAACATCAGCGCGAAGCCGTAGCTCGCGTTGGTGTGGAGCCCGTGCGACGTCTGGAAGTTGCTCGGGATCGCGAAGAACGCTCGATAGACCATCGAGCTCCCATCGATCAGCACCACGCGTTCGCGCGCCATGGGGGCGCAGGATAGATCAGGTCAGGCCCGCGGCTTCCTGCGTTTCGGGGAGCTCGCGGAGCGCGCGCTCGAGCTCCTCGCGCAGGCGCTCCTGCATCGCGTGGGTCATCGCGTGCCCGCCCGGGAGCTCTTCGTAGACCACGGGCAAGCCGAGCGCGCGCAGCGCGCCCATCTGCGCGCGCGTCCGCGCCGTCCCGATCACCGCGTCGTCCGCGCCGTGGAGCGCGTGGAGCGGCGCGTACCGCGCGAGCGGGTCGACGCTCGCCGGCGCGAGCGACGGGGGGATCCACCCTGCGAGGCAGAACGCGCGATCGATCGCCTCGGGGCGCGTGACCGCGAGGCTCGCCGCGACGATCCCGCCCTGCGAGAACCCCGCGACGATCGGCCGGCCGCGGGTCGGGTGCCGGGCCTGCCACGCCTCGAGCGCGACGACGAGCTGGTCCAACCGATCGCGCAGCGCGCCGACGAGCGCGTCGCTCTCCCCGTGGCGCGCGCTCACCGGCATCCAGGCGTAGCCGTCGCCCGAGCGGAGCGGGCCCCGCGGGAGGATCAGCCGCACCGGCACGCGGAGGCCGACGTACGGGCCGCTCGGCGGCTCGGGCGCATCGCCGAGCCCGTGCAGCACCACGACCATCGGCAGCTCGGCGTCGGGCGCGAGCGCGCGCGGCTCTACCACGAGGTACTCGAGCCCGGCCGCGAAGTGCCGGGACACGCGCATCGTGGACTTGGTCGCGACGGGCGCCGGCGCATCGCGACGTGGCGCGGCGAAGCTCGCGGTGGAGACGACCAGCGCGAGGGCGACGAGGCACCGATGAAACAGCCGTCGAGGCACCGACCTCATGATCGTGGCAAGGCTCGCTCCGGTCCGCCAGATCGGGATGTTCGTCGTCGTCGAGGGCCTGCGCTGAGCCTACTCCCAGGTCTCGCGCAGATCCTTGGCGCTCGCGGGGTGCCGGATCAGGAACCCCTGGCCGAGCTCGCAGCCGAGCCGGAGGCACGTCGTGTGCTCGGCCTCCGTCTCGATGCCCTCCGCGATGACGCAAACATCGTTGTCACGCATCACCTTGACGAGCGCGGCGACGAGCTCCTGCCGCTTCGGGCTCGCGTCGATGTCCCGGACCAAGCCCATGTCGAGCTTCACGAAGTCGGGCGGCGCCTCGGCGAGCTCCATGAGGCGCGAGCTCCCGGCGCCGAAGTCGTCGTACGCGAGCTCGACGTCGCGCGCCGCGAGCTCCTTCTTCAGCTTCCG
>JAYRVK010001345.1:0-5367 GCA_041918555.1 Sandaracinaceae bacterium | reverse complement strand
GCGACGAGCCACGGCCACGGGAGGCCCGAGCCGGACGGGGCGATCGCGCAGCCGTCGCCGCCTCGCCGCGCGGGCGCGCCGTCGCGCGCCGGCGCCGCCTCGCGTGGCGCCGCCTCGCGCGCCGACACGGCCTCTCGCTCGACCTCCTCCTCGGGCGCTGGCGCGGGCACCGACGCGTGAACGCAGCGCAGGCCGACGTCGCAGCGACCGACCTCGCACGTCCCATCGGGTCTACACGTGCCGTGCAGGACCTCGACCTCGCTGTGGCCGAGGTCGACGTTCTCGATGCAGTAGCTCCGCTCGACGCAAGAGTCCTCCGCGCCGCACTCGCGGCCGGAGACCGTGCACCGGGCGCCCGGAGAGCACCCGGGCGAGCACGAGCCGTGGCCGCCACCCCAGGCGTACGTGCCGGGCGGGCAGCGCAAGGGCGGGCAGCTGCGCGCGAGGTCCTCGGGCCCGTCGATCACGTCCGCACCGGCGAGCCGTGGCCAGAGGAGCCCGGCCGCGAGCGCGACGAGGGAGCGAGCGAGCATGCGTGAGAGTATCCCCTCATGGCCGTTCCGTCAGCGCACCGCATCGGTCGCGTCGCGGCTTCAGGTCTGTAATCATGGCCGCGCGCATGGCGTTCGAAGTCGGCACCCTCGTCGCGGGCAAGTACCGCATCGTCCGGCCGCTCGGCGAGGGTGGGATGGGCACCGTCTACGTCGCCGAGAACCAGCGGCTCCACAAGGAGGTCGCGCTCAAGGTCCTGAGCGACGCGGCCACCGGCTCGCCCGAGGCGGCCGAGCGCTTCATGCGCGAGGCGATCGCGGCGTCGCGCGTGAAGCACCCTGGGATCGTCGAGATCTACGACGCCGACGTCCACGAGGGGCAGCCGTGGATCGCGATGGAGCAGCTCCACGGCGAGAGCCTGGGCCAGCGCCTCGAGCCCGCGCCGCCCGTGCGTCGCACGCGACCCCGGCCGCGGGCCACGTCGAGCGGCTACGGCGCTGGCTCGTCGAGCGGCGCCTCGTCCAGCGGGCGTTCGTACCGGTCTCCGCCGACCAATCCGTTCTGACGTTTCACCACGGGACGGGCCGGTAGTCCTTGAGGAACTGGCCCCACGGGTGCTCGCCGGACAGGAACCCTTCGAAGATGGGATCGACGATCCGCGCCGCGCCGTCGACCACGTCGAGGGGCGGATGGAACCCGTGGATCTCCACCTTGCGCGCCGCGATCTCGCGCGGGTCCTCGTCGGTGACCCACCCGGTGTCGACGCTGTTCATGTGGATCCCGTCGCGGAGGTAATCGCTCGCGCTCGTGCGGGTCATCATGTTGAGCGCGGCCTTCGCCATGTTCGTGTGCGGGTGCTTGTCCGTCTTGAAGTTGCGATAGAACTGCCCCTCCATCGCGCTGACGTTGACGACGTGCTTGTCGCGCTCGGGCGTGCGCCGCATCAGCGCGCGCAGGCGTCCGTTCAGCACGTAGGGCGCGACCGCGTTCACGAGCTGCACCTCGAGGAGCTCGACCGTCGGGACCTCGTCGAGGGCGAGGCGCCACGAGTTGAGCGATCGCAAGTCGACTTGCTGTCCGTCCTGGTCGAGGCGGCCGTCGGGGAACAGGCGCAGGTCGCGCCCGAGGTCCTCCTCGAGGAGCGGCACCTGGCTCAGCGCCGCCGAGTCGGGGAGCGCGGGGGCGGCGACGCGCGCGAGCCCGCCCTCGCGCATCGCGCGGTGCCCCGCGAGGAGCGCGCGCGCGGGCGCGGCGAGATCGGGCGCGGCCTCGTGGTCGAGCAGGTGCTGGTAGAAGCCCGCCGGGCGGCGCACCGTCTGGCACGCGTTGTTGAGCAGGAAATCGAGGCGCGCCTCGGCGCCCGACAGGTGCGCGCAGAAGCGCTCGACGCTCGGCGTGTGGCGCAGGTCCAGGCCGTAGATCGAGAGCCGATCCTCCCACGCCTCGAAGTCCGCCTCGCCGGCGTAGCGCCGCGCCGCGTCGTGGGGGAAGCGCGTGGTGACGATCACCCGGGCCCCCGCCCGGAGCAGCTTGATCGCCGCGTGGTACCCGATCTTCACGCGCGCCCCGGTGACGAGCGCGACGCGGCCCGACAGGTCGGCGGTGCGCGTGCGCCGCTCGAAGTTGAACGCCGCGCAGCGCGGGCAGAGCTGGTCGTAGAAGTGGTGGACCTCGGTGAAGGTCGCCTTGCACACGTAGCACTTGCGCGCGTCCCCGAGCGCCGGCGCCGCCTCGCCGACGTCGCCGCCCGCGGGGAGCACCGGCGGCGTCGGGTACGCCGCCTCGGAGCGCAGCTGGCGGATGCCGGTGCGCGCGAGAATCGCCTCGTCCTCGTCGCGCGCTCGCCGCCTCTGGCCGCGCCGCCGCGTGCGCGCGGCCGCGCGCTGCTCGTGCCGATCGGGCCGCGACACGCGCCCGGCCGCGATCACCAGCGCGCGCCGCGCCTCGGGCTCGAGGCGATCGAGGATCGTCCGGTCCTCGACGACGCGCTCGAGCGTCGCGAGGCACGCGCGCAAGCGCGCGTCGACGTCGTCATCCTCGGCCGGCACGGGGCGCGGTGTAGCAGGGGCCCTCGAGGTGCGCGATGGCTCGCCCCGAGCGCGAGGTCACTCCTCGCGTTCCCAGACGTCCACGGCGGGCCGACGACCTCGACGCGGTCTCCCTCCTTGGCCGGAGAGCTCCGACCGTCAATTAGGATTGCATGGCTCATCGTCGGCGGGAGTGAACGAGGGCAACACCTCGGGCGCGCGAGTCATGGTCCGAGTGCGCGAAGCGACGCACTCCTCTGTGCCCGCGCCCCGGCACGTACCATGCTGCGGGCCAGCCCATGGTCTACTCGTCGGCAGGGCGGCACGTCACGGCGCTCCTCTCGGTCCTCGGCGCATGCACCCCGCAGGCGCACGTCGTCGACGGCGCCAGCCCGGCCGCCGACGCAGCCTCGCCCCCGGACTCGTCGACCCCGCCGGTCGACGCGGGCCCTCGGGACGCCGGATCGCGCCTCGACGCAATGGCGATCGACGTCGGCATCCCCCCGCTCCCACCCGGCGACCGGAGCCTTCACGCCGTCGCGGCGTACGGCGTGCCCGAGCCGGACGCGCGCGGGATCGCGTGCGACGGCGAGCACGTCTGGTTGTCCGTGGGCCTCGACGGAGAGCCCACGCACTCCATCGTGCACCTGCACCTCGCGACGGGCGAGATCGACCGTCGCTTCACGTTCCCGAGCGACACCGACCCGCCGCCCGGCACTCTCGTCCAGGGGCTGGCGTTCGACGGCGCGACGCTCTACCTCGCGCTGAGCGGGAGCTCGCACCGCATCGTGGTGATCGACGCGAGCACGGGAGCCGTCCTCCGGCAGTTCCTCAGCCCCACGGAGCTCGGGCCGATCGACCTTGAGATCGCGGACGACCTGCTCTACGTCGCCGGCGGCGTCGGCACGATCCATCGCGTACAGCACCGCACCGGAGCGGTCCTCTCGGCGTTCATGCTCCCCGCCCCGGAGCGCGACTACGGCATCGCGACCATCGATGGCGAGACGATCATCGGGAACTTGCTGGACGAGATGCTCTGGGTCTACGACCGCGAGACCGGCACCCAGCTCGGCACGATCACCGACATCGACGGCTCGCCGATCGAGTACGGGCGCATCGGCACCATGTGCGCCGAGGGCAGCCGCCTGAGGATCCTCAGCGAGTGGGGCATCCAGGAGTACGAGGTCCGATGAGCGTCCTCGAGAGGGGCGTGCTCGCATGCGTCCTCTGCCTCGCCGCCTGCGATCCCGACCGCCCGGTGGTCGACGCGTCGCTCGGGCCGATGGACCCAGGGCACCGCGACGCTCGACAACCGGCTCGATGCGACCGCCGACGTCTACGCGTCGCGGCAGTGCGCCGACGTCGCGTGCGGCGACCCCGAGCAGGATCGCTGCCTGCCAGGTCTCTGCGCGTGCGACCTCGCGACGGAGGCGTGCTGCAGCTCCGCCGACTGTCCGCCGCCGCCGAGCGATCGCGCGTGCGTCTACGTGTGTGCGGCTCGTCGGTGCGAGGAACGCTGCAGCTGAGCCCTGGCGCGCGCGTCGCCGCCGCACGTCGGGTCGGGGGGCGGTGGCGCCGCCCTGGATCGCTCACGGGTCCGCGGCCGATGTGAGCACACCGCTCGCGCCGCGCGGGGTCGTGCGGCACGATGAGCGCCGTGAGAGAGGAGAGCATCCGGCTCCTCGCCGCGCTGGTCGCCGTCACCGCGAGCGCCTGCGCGCCGAACCCGAGCTCCGTCGCGGTGAGCGTGGTCACCGATCTCGAGCCGGGCGCGGACTTCATCGGCGTCGAGGTCGAGGTCTTCGTCGGCGAAGAGCGGGTCGGGCACGACGAGGCGATCGTCGGCGCCGGCGACTGGACGCAGCCGACGCCGGTCACCGATCTCGTCGGGCTCCCCCGCGGGCGTGCGCGCGGCGGCGTCACGCTCTACGCGCCCGGGCGCGACGTCGTCGTCACGCGCGCGGTCATGCTGGAGCTCGAGACGCACCACGCGCTCGCGATGGTGCTCGCCTCGAGCTGCGTCGCGGTGCACTGCCCGGGCGAGGGCGATCCGGCCGAGGCCACGACGTGCAGCGAAGGCGCCTGCGTCGCGCCGGACTGCGTGGACTGCGCCGCGTGCGCGAGCGACGCGGAGTGCCCCGCGAGCGACGTGTGCGGGAGCGGCCGCTGCGTCGAGGGCGGGTGCATCTACCCGGACGGGGTCCTCGCGTGCCCGGAGGGCGAGGCGTGTCACCCGACGCGCGGCTGCGTGAGCGCGAGCTGCGAGTGCGACGACGCCGATCCGTGCACCGTCGATCTCTGCGAGGGCACGCGCTGCATCCACGAGCCGCGCGACGGAGTGCCCTGCGACGACGGCGTGTTCTGCAACGGCGGCGATCGCTGCGTGGGCGGCGCGTGCGTGAACGAGGGGCCGCCGCCCTGCGAGCTCGCGTCCTGCGAGGAGGCGGCGCGGAGCTGCGTGATCGGGTGCGACGACACGGCGGACTGCCCGGGCGACGTGATCGGCTCGTGGGGCGACTGTCTCTACGCGGAAGAGTGCCTCGAGAGCGGCGAGCGCACCCGCGAGGTCACGCGCTTCGAGTGCGTCGCGCGGCGCTGCGAGCCGCAGCCCGCGCAGGAGATCGAGGTCTGCACGCGCTCCACCGCGGGCGCGCCCTGCGGGGACGACGGCTGCAGTGAGTGGACGGAGTGCCGGTTCGACGAGTGCGCGACGAGCGGGGCGCAGTACCGGCGGTGCTGGACGTCGCGCTGCGCCGGCGGGCGCTGCGAGAGCCCCGACCGCGACGAGACGATGCCGTGCTCCCGCGGCTCGCAGGAGGGGCTGACCTGCCGAGCGAACACAGGCTTC
>JAYRVK010001344.1:0-16001 GCA_041918555.1 Sandaracinaceae bacterium | reverse complement strand
TGCCCGACCAGCGCCACGGCGCCTCGCCAGCCCGGTCCGCACGGAGATCGTGGGCCCCCGGGTCGACGAACACGGCCGCGGCGTCGCCGTGGAGCGGCCGCGCGGGCTCGCGGTCCACGCGCAGCGTCGCGCCGTCGAGCGCGCCCCGGAGCCGCAGCCGCGCGACGTGCAGGACGACGTCCGCGTGCATCGGCTCCGCCCGTGCGCGAACCGAGGGCTCGAGCCCGCGATCGGCCAGGAGTCGTTCGAAGGCCTCGGCCGCCTCGCGATGGCGTCCCAGGGACCGCAGGGTGGAGGCCAGGTTGAAGAGCGCGACCGGGGAGCCGCTCAGCGCGTAGCTGTGAACGAACTCACGCCGCGCGTCCTCGAAACGCCGTTCAGCCGCGAATTCCATGCCCCGCAGGAACGCCGCGCGCGCGCGGAGCACGTCGTCCTCGGGCGCCTCCGAGGGCGGGTCGGGGAGCTGCGCGCGCGCCGCCGCGGGCGCCGCGAGGAGCGCGACGAGCAGGAGCGCGATCGTCCGAATCGCCGGCATTTCCCCACTAGATAACAGAAACCCGCCGGTGGCGGCCGGCGGGTTCCTCGATAAGCAAAGCGTCAGTGGTCGGAGATCGGATACTTGTTGCCGAGCCGCCCCGGTCGCCCGGAGCGTCTCAGAGCGAGCTACCCATAAGCGAAAAATCGCTCGCTGTGTAGCCGCGAACCATCAAATGCACCGCGGCGCCACCCGCGAGGTCGATCTGGCAGGTCTCGTTGGCGTCGGAGCGGTAGGGCCGGCAGTCGTAGAGCTCGGTGGTCGGCGCGGAGCCGATCCGCACGTAGAGGTCCGCGTCGCCGCTGCCGGTGATCGCGAAGGAGTAGCGCCCGGCGGGCAGCGTCGGCGTCTCGAAGCGCACCTCCTCACCCTGCGCGAGGTGACCGGTCTCGCGGATCCCGCCCCAGGTGGGGGTCGGGTCGCCGCCGCCGCCGCCCGGCGTGTAGGTGTTGTCCTGCTCGCCGCTCACGAGGATCACCTGCTGCGAGTCGACGTCCGCGAAGATCTGCTCGAAGGTGCGCGGCGCATCGACGGCCATCATCCCGCGGACGAGCGCCAGCGTCGCCGCCGGCATGGAGCTGAAGTAGCTCGGCATCGCGTTCATCACGAGGTCGAGGTGGCGGGTCCCGTTCGGGTCGTCCGGGTTCACCCTGGCGTGCGCGTCCCAGAGGGCGTTGTCGACGTACGCGTAGGTGTCGCAGCCGTTCATGAACACGATCGCGTACTGGTCCTCGACCCAGCGCCCCTTGCTCGCGAGCGCCCGGACGTTCGCGCCCAGACCCGCGTGGCCGTTGTAGACGATGATGTCGGCCAGCGTGCTCAGCTCGCCGTAGCGCGCGTCGAACGCGGGGCCCGCGGTACGGACGTTGTCGACGAGGATCGCGACGACCTCGATGCTGCGGCCGCCGCCGAGCGACGCGCGGAAGGTCACCTCGGGCACCGAGACGCCCGGGTTGCTCGGGAGCTCGGCCGGTGCGGTCGTGAAGCCCTCTTCGTCGTCGAGCTCGCGCGTCATCCCGTCGAGGAAGCGGTTGTAGCCATCGATGCCGGCGTCGCCGCTCGTCGCGCCGTCCTCGTACTTGCCGAACACCGCGACCACGCGGAGCGTGTCGTCGGCCCAGACCATGTCGTACTCGGGGAAGCGACCCGTGGTGTTGATGTCGCTCGTCGACACGGTCGCGATCGCCGAGACGACGTCGCCGTCGGCGATCGAGCAGCCCGAGCGCGCGGGCCGGTAGTAGTACCACATCGATCCCGAGTCGACGTCGTGCGCGCCCCAGTCGACGCAGCTGTGCGAGTAGGCCTCGACGAAGCGCGCGATCCCCGCGGAGCTCATGTCGCGCGGCAGGCGCAGCGTGTACTCGTTCGGCACCTGGGTCCGGCGACCCCACGCGACGATGATCCGCGCGTGGTAGCTGATCTTGTAGCCGCTCCCCTCGGGCGAGGTCTGGACGTCCTCGAGGTTCAGGTGGTCGAGGCGGGCGACGCCGCGGTCGCCGTTGAGCTGGCCGATGGTGTAGAGGAGCTGGCTCTCGATCTGCCGCTCCGGACCCCACTGGCTCGTCGTGAAGAGCTCCGCGTCGAAGTCGAATTCGAGGAAGACCGCCTCCACGCTGCTGTCTTCCTTGCCGGGCTCCACCTTCGTGTAGGGGAGCTCGCCCGGGTCGATCGGGGGCGCGTCGGCGGCGCAGCCGCCGAGCGAGAGGAGGAGGGTGGCGAGGAGGAGGTTCCGCATGGCACCCCCTTGAGCAGCGAGCGTGCCAGGGCTCCGAGGCACCGGATCGAGCGCGCGCCGGAGGCGGAGGTGGCGGCTCGATCAGCCGGTGGCGGAGCGCTCGCTGCGCTTGGCGGCCACTCGAGGAGGCACGTCCACGCTGGCGAGGAGGTACGCGTTCCAGCCGGGGTCGTTGTCCGCGTGTTGCATGGAAGAGAACTTGCCCGTGCCCTGCCCGTCCTCGTCCTCTTCTTCCCAGAGGCACTCGACGTGCGCGAAGCCCGCCTCCCCGAGCAGCTCGCGCAGCTCGGGGATCGTCCAGAGCCGCCAGTCGTAGGTGAACGCCTTCTTGAGCTTGGTCCCGTCGGGGAAGTGGAAGTGGATGTGCGCGAGGAAGTCCGCGGTGATCGGATCGAACGCCGCCTGGTCCCAGACGTACTTGAAGCCGTCGAGCTCGCGCTTCTCGACGAGCACCTGCTGCGACTCCCACCCGCCGAACAGATCGAGGAAGAACAGCCCGTCGGGGCGCAGGTGCTCGCGCACCGTGGTGAAATAGCCGCGCAGCGCCTCGCGGGCCTTGAACACGAAGTACGAGTAGTTGAGCGCGAGCACCACGTCGTGCAGCCCGGCGTGCTGATCGCGCACGTCGCCTGCGACGAGCGTCACGCGCGCGCGGGCCCCCTCGTCGAGCTTCGCGAGCACGTTCGTGCGGCCCCACTCGAGCACCCCGGCGTCGATGTCGACCCCGAGGGACGTCCGCAGGGCGTCGCTCGCCGCCCACTCCGCGCTGACGAGCCCGGTCCCGCAGAAATCCTCGCGCAGCGAGAGCGGCCTGCGGCCCACGCGGCGCTTGAAGTGTCGAGTCACGAGGCGGACCTCGAACCCGGCGTCTTGCACCGACTGCTGGTACAGCGCGTGGCGGTCCGCGGTCGCGGCGGTCAGGGGGTGCCCCTTGTTCTTTCGCTTCTGCGCCATGCGGGCCGCTGCGTAGCACCGGCGGGCGAGCGCGTCACTCGTCGGCCTTGCCATGGAGCAAGATCCGACGGACCGCTTCCGGAGAGATGTTGCGGAGGTACACGTCCCGGTGCGGGAAGGGGATCTCGATCCCTTCCTTCGCGAGCGCCGCGTGCACGCGGAGCGCGAGCCGGCTCGTGATGTCGATCGCGTCGAGGTAGCCCCCGGTCCACGCGCGGATCGCGAAGTCGACCGAGCTCTCGCCGAACCCGATGCAGATGACCTCGGGCGGGGGATCGTGGATCACGCCCGGCTGCGTGCGGACGACCTGCATCAGCACGTCGCGGGCCCGCTCGGGCGGCACGTCGTAGTCCGTGCCGACGACGAGCTCGAGGCGACGACGCGCGTCGCTCAGCGTCCAGTTCACGAGGCGCCCCGCGATGAGATCGGCGTTGGGCACGATGACCTCCGCGCCGTCGAGGGAAGCGACCGTGCTCGATCGGATCCCGATCCTCCGCACGGTCCCGACGAGCTCGCCGAGCGCGATGATGTCGCCGACCTTGATGGGTCGCTCCGCGACGAGGATGAGCCCCGAGACGAAGTTGCTGACGACGTTCTGGAGACCGAAGCCGATGCCGACGCCGAGCGCGCCGCCGAGCAACGCGAGCCGCTCGGGCCCGACGCCCGCGACGCCGAACGCCAGCACCACGCCGATCGCCACGAGCAGGTAGCTCACGCTCAGCGAGATCGCCGAGGAGATCCCCTGCTCGAGCGCGAAGCGCGGGAGGATCTCGAGATCGAGCAGCGAGTGCACGACCTGCATCACCGCGATGGTGCCGAGGATCATCGCGAGGAACGCGACGAGATCCCCCAGCGAGAGCTGGATCTCGCCGAACTCGAAGCTCTCGCGCAGCGCCAGCCGCGTCGCCTCGAGCGTGGGGTCCAGGACGTCGAAGTTCGTCAGCGTGACGTACAGGAAGAGGAGGACTGCGCCGCCGCGCGCCAGCTGGGTCGCGAGCCGCGCGACTCGACGGCGGCGCTTGCGGACCGTGTACGACACGCGCCGCGCGACCGGATGTCGCAAGGCTTCTTGCACCAGCGCACCGAGGAGCTCGGCGGCGAAGAAGAGGCCGACCGCGAGCTCGACCGCCCCGAGCGTGCCCGCGGTCCAGAGCTGCGCGCGCTCGCACTGGCCGACGACGTTGAAGTAGAGGGCGCACACGAGCGGGATCGCGCCGAGCTGGACCAGGCGGAGGAGGGCGCGGCGATTGGGCTCGGAGGCCTCGATGTGCGGGGTCCAGCGCTGTGACGAGAGCCAGCCGGCGTATGCGATCGCGCCGAGCTGGATGACGAGGACCCCGATCGGGCGGAACGACGCCGGGACGAAGCCGAGGTTCAGCGGCGCGACGAGCGCGCCGAGCACCACGAGGGCGAGCACGGGGCGGTGCGCGCCGGGCAAGAGGTGACCTCCGAGCCGCAGGATCGCCGGGACCATCGCGACGAGGATCCCGCCGAGGACCACCGCGGGGAGGTAGGGATAGAGGGCGGGCGCGATCGTCCGCGCGAGGCGCCGCGCCGGGGCCAGCGGTCGCGCCCGCTGGGCTCTTTGCGCGGACGGCGGTGGGCGCGCGTCCGTGCGCGCCCGGGTCCGGCGCCGCAGGACGAGGAGCGCCACCGCGAGCAGCGCGAGCATCCCTGCGTGCGCGGCGAGGGTGCTCTTCTCGTTGGTGAAGAACGTCGAGAAGGACGCCGCGTGCTCGGCGGCCACGTCGCCGATCGCCGCGGGGTCGGGCAGCGTCGGATCGCGCGCCCAGCCCTCCCACAGCGGCCGGTGGTCGCGCTGGGCGCGGCGCTGGCGCGCGTTGCGCTGGGCCGACTGGATCCGCGCGATCGTGCCCGCGATCCGCAGGCCCTCGTCCGAGAGCTGCGCCTGGAGCTCGAGCACCTCCTCGCTGCGGGTCTCGAGGCGCGACTTCACCCGCCGCATCTCCTCGAGGAGCCCCTCGATTCTCACGCGCTGTGCCTCGTTGAGGGGATCCTCGCGCTCCACGTCGAGGGTCAGCCGCCAGAGACGGCGCGCCGCGTTGATGCGCTCGCGCTCCTCGCCGAGCTCCTGCGCGCGCGTCTCGAGCTCGCCCTGCCACCCGGTCAGACGCGCTTGCACGCGGCTCCACTCCTGCTCGAGATCGTGCAGCGACGCGGGGTGCAGGCCGTCGAGCCGCTCGAGCGCGGGGTCCTCGCCGAGCGCGGCGAGCCGGCGCTGGAACGAGGGCATCGAGCTGCGCACCCGTAGGTACTCCGGCTGACGCCGGAGCAGGGGTGCCACGTCCTGGAGCTCGTGGAACGACTCCTCGATCCGGCGCGCGATCTCGTGGCGCGCGACGGGCACGTCGGGGGCGGGGACCGCGGCCGCCTCCGTCGCGGCCTCGACGACGTCCTCCTGCGCGGCAGCCGGCGCGATCGCGAGGAGGAGCGAGGGGAGCACGATGACGAGGCGCCGCACGGAGCCCGGATGCTACCCCATTCGTGGTAGAGCACGGAGTCGATGCGCCGGGTCCTCGTCGTGCTCTTGGTGGCCGGCTGCGCGGGCAGCACGCGCGAGCCGACGCACCCCGAGCCGCTCGGCGAGGGGCCGCCGACGCCCGCGATCGACGCGCGGGCGCGCCACGTCTTCGACGCGTTCGAGGTCGAGCGCGCCCTCGCGGTCGTCGAGTACGCGGACCGCTTCTTCCGCGTGCGCGGCAACGAGGGGTACGTGAAGACGCTCGAGCGCGTGCGCGACGAGCTCCGCGCGGCGGGCCTCACGGTGCTCACGCCCGGGCTCGGGCCCGCGCTCCCCTCCTGGACGCCGCGCGCGGCGGAGCTGGTCGCGCTCGGCCCGGGGGGACCGCAACGTCTCGTGCACTTCGACGACGAGGCCGACGTGGATCGCGGCGCGCTCCTCGTGCGCTCCGATCCGTTCCCGAGCCGCGAGCTCGAGGTGCTGACGGCCGAGGAGGTGCGCGGCGGCGCCGACGCGCGCGGCCGGGTGGTCCTGGCCGAGGGAGATCCGCGGGGGCTGTTCGCGGAGCTGGTCGCGGCGACGGGCGCGGCGGGCCTGCTCACGCGCAACCTCGAGCCCTACCACGACCTCGACGGGTACCCGGACATGGCGCAGTTCGGCTATCTGCCGGAGCACGACGCGCCGGCGTTCGGCTTCAGCCTCTCGCGCGCGGACTTCGTCGCGATGCAAGGCGTGCGGCGCGTGCGCGTCGCGGTCGACGCGGCGATCGGCGCGCCGGCGCCCGCGCTCGCGGTCGACGCGCGCATCCCCGGGACGGACCCGGCCGCCGGCGCGATCGTGTTCGTCGCGCACGTCGACGAGCCCGGCGCGAACGACAACGGGAGCGGCGTCGGCGCGCTGACCGCGCTCGCGATCGCGCTGCATCGGCTCGGCGCGCGGCCCCGCCGGACCCTCGTGTTCCTGTTCGGGCAGGAGATCGAGGTCTCGCAGCGCTGGCTCGCGAGCGCGCCGCTGCCCGTCGCGGCGGGGCTGGTGCTCGACATGGTCGGCGAGGACCCCGAGCGCGTGGGCGCGCCGTTCCTGATCGAGCGGATGCCCGACCCCGGCGCGGTCTGGCTGCGCGGGGACGACCGGCACACCGAGTGGGGGTCGAGCGAGGTGGATCCCGAGCGGCTGCGCGGGCACTTCCTCGACGACCTGATGGCGGCGTGCGCGGCGTCGGTCGCGCGACGCGACGGGCCCTGGAATTGGCGTACCAACCCCTTCGAAGGCGGGAGCGACCACGAGCCGTTCCTCGAGCGCGGCCTCCCCGCCGTGCTCGGCTGGCACTTCACCGACCGCGCGTACCACACGACCGCCGACCGCATGGACCGCGTGAGCGGGCCCGAGATGCGCCGGGTGGCCGCGGTGTTCGGCGCCGCGGCGCTGACCCTCGCGAGCGACGAGGTCGACGGAGAGCTGGCCCACGTGCTCGGTCACGCGCGCGACGCGCGCCTCGCGGGCGTCCGCGCCGCCTCCGCCGCGCTCGTCGCGCGAGGCCAGAGCGACGAGGCCACCGAGGCCCGCGTCCTCGCCGCGTGGGAGTCCTGGTACCGGGAGGCCGAGGCCAGCCGCGCGAGCTGGCGCTGAGGCGGAGCAAAGGTCCGGCGCGCGCCGCGCGTAGTACGTGGCGTGCACACCCTCCTCAAGCGCCTCGCCGCCCTCGCCCTCAGCGTCTCCGCGTTCGCCGGCCTCGGCGCGGGGCTCGTGCTGACCGCCCGCGCCACCACCCCCGCGCCCGTCGCGCTCGCGCCGGAGCCCGCGCCGGGGCCGCCCGCACCCGCCATCGCACCGCCGACCGAAGGGGTCGCGCCGGCGCCGATCGCGGAGGCGCCCGCGCCGCCCGCCGGGATCGAGGTCCCGGAGCTCACGGGCCGCACCGGCCTCCGCGCCCTCCGGCGCCTGCGCGAGCTCGGCCTCGTCGCGGAGCTGCGCGACGAGGAGGGCGAGACCGTCCCGGTGAGCCAGCGCCGGTGGGTCAGCGTCGTCGCGCAGGCGGTGCCCCCGGGGGGACGCGTGGAGGAGGGCGGCACCGTGCGGCTCGAGGTCCACTACCCCCCGGCGGGCTTCGCGTCGGGGTACTGAGCGGTGCTCGAGGAGTCGCTGCGCGCGCTCGCCTATGCGGTCCTGGTGGGCCTCGCGTTCGCGCCCCTCGAGCGCCTCTTCCCGCTCCGCCCCGAGCGTCGCGCGCGCTGGACGACGGACCTCCTCTTCGCGACCGTCGGCCACGTCGCGACGCGCCTCGTGCTCGTGTTCGGGCTCGGCGCGCTCCTCACCGCGGCGTTGCGCTCCGCCACGGGGCTCGGCCTCGGCGCCGCGTCGCCCTTCGCCGCGGCCCCTCCCGCGCTCCGCCTCGCGCTGGGCCTGCTCGTCTTCGAGCTCGCCGGCTACGCGTACCACCGCCTCGCCCACCGCGTGCCGTTGCTGTGGCGTCTCCACCGCGTGCACCACTCGGCGACCACGATGGACTGGCTCGCCTCGTTCCGACAGCACCCGCTCGAGATCGTGCTGATGACGCTCGCGCAGAACCTCCCGCTCGTCGTGCTCGGCATGTCGATCGGCGAGCACGCCGCGGTCGTGCTGCTCCTCGCGCTCAACACCGTGTTCGTGCACGGCAACTTGCGGGTGCCGCGCGCCCTCGAGCGGTTGATCGCGACGCCGCGCTTCCACCACCGGCACCACGATGCGGACGCGGCGCCGGCCAACTTCGCGACGCTCTTCCCGTGGGTCGATCGGCTCTTCGGCACCCACGACGCCGCCGACGCGAGGCGGGTCGGGCTCGAGGACGGCGCCGACCCCGGCTTCGTCGTGCTCCTCCTCGCGCGCACGCCGGCGCGACGCGATCGTCCCCCGGATTGAACCCGGGCGACTTCGAGGCCACCTTTGTCGCCTCGTGAAGACGATTCATTTCATCTCGCTCGGGTGCCCGAAGAACCGGGTGGACACCGAGGTGATGCTCGGGGTCTCCGATGGCAGAGGCTACCGGCTCGTCGATCGGCCCGAGGACGCGCAGGTCATCGTGGTGAACACCTGCGGGTTCATCGACGCGGCCAAGGAAGAGTCGGTGAACACCATCCTCGAGATGGGCGCGCTCCGCGAGGCGGGCTCGTGCGAGAAGCTCGTGGTCGCCGGGTGCCTGTCGCAGCGCTACCCCGAGCAGCTCGCGAGCGAGATGCCCGAGGTCGATCACTTCCTCGGCTCGAGCGACATGCTCAAGCTCGCCGAGGTCCTCGAGACGCGCGCGCCGCGCATGCTCGTCGGCAACCCCGCCGACTACACGATCCGCGCGAGCGATCCGCGGCGGCTGAGCCAGGGATCGCACAGCGCGTACGTGAAGATCGCCGAGGGATGCAATCGTACTTGCGCCTTCTGCACGATCCCGAGCTTCCGCGGCGAGCAGCGCTCGCGGCCGATCGACGACGTGGTCGCGGAGGTGCGGAGCCTCGTCGCGCAGGGCGCGCTCGAGCTCAACCTCATCTCGCAGGACACGATCGCCTACGGCCGCGATCGGAAGGACGGAACGAGCCTCGAGCGGCTGGTCGAGGCGGTCGCGGACGTCGAGGGGCTGCGCTGGTTGCGCCTCTTCTATCTCTACCCCGAGACGATGAGCGACGGGCTCGTCGACCTGCTCGCCGACCACCCGCGCGTCCTGCCGTACGTGGACATGCCGCTCCAGCACGCGGCCGACTCGATGCTGCGCCGCATGAAGCGGGGCCACGGGGGCGAGCGGCTGCGCCGCGTCGTCGCGCGCCTGCGCGAGCGCGTGAAGGACCTCGTGTTCCGGACCGCGTTCATCGTGGGGCACCCAGGCGAGACCGACGCCGAGTTCGAGGAGCTCCTCGACTTCGTGCGCTGGGCGCGCTTCGACCGCGTCGGAGTGTTCCGCTACTCGCAGGAGGAGGGCACCGCGAGCGGCGAGATGGCCGAGATCGTGCCGGAGGCCGTGATCGCGTCGCGGCACCGGCGCCTCATGGCCGCGCAGCGGCCCATCAGCCGCGCGAAGCTCGACTCGATGCTGGGCCAGACGGTCGAGGTGCTCGTCGAGGGCGTGAGCGACGAGAGCGAGCTCCTGCTCCAGGGGCGATGGTGGGGGCAGGCGCCGGAGATCGACGGCCACGTGTTCCTCGCCAACGGGACCGCGCGGCCAGGCGAGCTCCGCCGTGCCTACGTCACCCAGGCCTCCGACTACGACCTCGTGGCCGACCTCTACGAGGCCGACGGATCGCTGCCCGAGCCCCCGCCCGGCGCGGAGCCGCGCCCGGCGCCCCGCGTTCGACTCCCGGTAGTCTGAGCTACTATCGATAGCAGCTCGGGGTAGGCGTTTTCTCGATAATTGTAAGCCAGTGGAGTGAATCTCGGCCCGGCATGGCCGCTGCAGAGTCTCCTCGCGGAGGCGATGACGATGGCGACCGAGAGCAGCGTGCGGGTGAACCTGAAGGACCTCTTCGAGATGGAGGCCCAGCGCCGTGCCGACGAGGCTGCGGCGCGCGAGCGCGCCCGGGCGGAGGCGACGGCCCGCGAGGAGCGCGAGCGCCGCGAGCGCGAGGACGCGATCCGCGCGGCGCGCGACGAGGAGCGCCGCCGCGCCGAGACCGAGCGGGCGGCCCAGAGCGCGGCGGTCGAAGGACGGATCGCGAAGCTCCGCGACGAGCTCGCCCTGGTCCGAGCGGCGCGCGAGGCGTCGCAGGCGCAGCTCGACGAGATCGTCGCGCGCAGCGCGGCGCCGCGCTCGAGCCGGGGGAGCTGGCTCGCCGGGGGCATGGCCGCGAGGAGCCTCGTCGCGGCGCTCACCGCGACGTTCGTCGCGTGGCCGCGCCCCGAGGCGGCGGTGCCGCCCTCGGTCCTCGCGGTGACCGAGCCCGCCCCCGCGACCGCCGACGTCGAGCCCGCGGTCGTCGTCGCCCCGCCGAGCGACGCGGTGGACGCCGATCCCACGCCGGTCGGAGCGACCGAGACCGCCCCGACCGTCCGCCCGCGGCCGCGCCCGCGGCCCCGCGTCGAGGAGGAGCCGGACCTCGCGCAGCAGCTCGACTTCGGGACCGGCGACGGCCTCATCCCGGACTGAGCGAGCGCCCGGCCGGCGTCGGCGCAACCGCGCCGGGGCCGATCGCCTCGGTGGTGGCGTCGAGCCGCGCCGGGCCCTATATACGGGCCACCGGCGAGGACGAGGATGTCGACCTACATCACCGACGATTGCATCAACTGCGGCGCCTGCGAGCCCGAGTGCCCGAACCAGGCGATCAGCGAGGGTGAGGAGATCTACGTGATCGACCCGGTGCTCTGCACGGAGTGCGTCGGGTTCTACGACCACGAGGCCTGTCAGGCCGTGTGTCCCGTGGAGTGCTGCCTGCCGAACCCCGAGCACCGCGAGGAGGAGGCCGCGCTCGCCGTGAAGGCCATCGCGCTCCACCCGGACGACGACGAGCTCAAGGCCCGCATCGACTCGGGCGACTATCCGTCGCGGTTTCGCAGCTAGCGCGGTCGCGGCCCTCGCCCTCTGCGTCGCGGGCTGCGCGCCGACGTTCCCGAGCTTCGCCGGCGGTCGCACGGTGCCCGCGGGGCGGACCGATCTCCTCCTGGGCGGCGCCCTCCGCGTCCCTGTCGGCGACCTCGCGGCGGAGCCGGCGCTGCTCGACGTCGCGCCCGGAGGCGTGGCGCCCTCGGCGGTGGCGCGGCACGGGCTCGGTCCGAGCGCCGACCTCGGGATCGAGGCGTCCGGCACCACCGCCCGCGCGCTCCTGCGCGGCCAGCTCGGAGACGGGATGGTGCGCCTGCAAGCCGGGATCGGCCCGCACGTGGGGGTCGGCCACGAGGGCGGCGAGCTCGTGCGAGCCGGCGGCACGCTCCCGCTCGCGCTCACCATCGACGTGCTCAGCCTCTTCGAGGTGTGGGTCGGCGCGCGCGTGGTCCTCGAGCACCTGACCGGAGCCGCACAGGGCGTGGCGATCTCCATGACCGGGATCGTCACCGGCGGGGTGCTCGGTCTGGGCGTGGGGTTTCGGCGGTTCCTCGTGCTCGTCGAGCTCGGGGTCGACCACGAGCTGTGGACCGGGACCGTAGCTGATATGTCCATCGAGCGGAACGGGCTGGTACTGACCCCCGCCTTCGCGGTTCGCCTGCGTCTGTGACCCGAATTCACGGGGTCTGACGCAGCGTTCACGGCGGACCAGTATTCAGATACATGTATCTCTACCGTGATCCAGCTGGCACGCCGCGTGATGATGCCCGGGGCGTGGAGGTGGTCATGCAGAACGGCTTTTCCAGGTTTCTCGTCGTCGGTGTCGTCGCGGCCCTCGCGCCGCTCGGGATGGGCGCGCGCGGGTGCGGGGCGGTGGCCTCGCGGACGCCGGCGCCGAGCGTCGATGGCGAGTGGGCGGTGGCGTACGACGACTCGCTCGCGGTCACGATCCGCATCGGGGGCGCGACCTACGACGAGACGCTGCCGGCCGAGGGCGGCACGATCGAGATCGAGCATGGGGGCTTCACCATCCCGTTCACCCTCGACTGCACGCGGCCCGAGATCGTGTGCCCGTCCGAGGCGTGGCCGGAGGCCGTGACGATCGAGCAGCGCGACCCGATGTACCCGCACCAGATGTGGGTCCGCATCCCGGAGCAGGTCTGCATGGGGGAGACCGTGCCCGCGCAGGAGACGGAGTGCGGCGAGGGGACCCTCAACCCCGACTGCGCCGAGGTCTGCGACGGAGAGATCACCACGGTGCTGCACGATCGGTTCGGGGTGATCGACGAGCCCGGCGAGCGCTTCGACCTGCTGCTCGGCGCGGGCCTCGCGACCAACGGGATCAACTGCGTGCTGCTCGGAGTGAGCTCGGCCCACGCCGACATCGAGAGCGTCGGCACGCCACAGACCGAGGACTGGACGGCGGCGCGCTTCGAGAACGGCGAGGTCGTCGTCGCCTACGGCGGCGGCTGCCTCTGGGCGGGCGACCCGGACATGGACGAGGAGCTCGAGGCCCTCGTGCTGGGCGCGAGCGTCACCTTCCGGACCGGCTTCACGAGCGCGCGCGCGGAGTAGCGCTCAACGCTTCTTGTCGGCGGGACGACCCCGGGTGAGATCCTGGATCTTCTCGCCGACGAAGGCGCCGAAGAGCGAGATGATCCCGCCGAGCAGCCCGCCGATCACGTACGCCGGCATCGTGAGCTGGAACCCGCCCCCGAGGTGCTCGGGGGCTTCCGGCGTGTTGAGGACCAGGTACCAGACCGTGGGCACCACCGCGACGAGCGCGCCGACCGCCGGCTCGAGGAAGGTCTTGCCGGGCGAGATCACGCCGACGAGCACGCCCCCGACGAACCACACGCCGATCGAGACCATCAGCGCGGAGAAGCCCTGCGGGTCGTAGGCGTCGATGAGCATCGGGAGCAGCACGAGCACGACCGCCTGGAGCACGAGGTGCACGACGAAGGCGATCACCGCCCACAAGATCGCGAAGCCCGACTGCTGGTTCTTCTTCTTGGCCTCTTCCTCGGCCGAGTACGCGCCGGAGAGCTCCTCGAGCTTCGCTCCGCAGGACACGCACCGCTCCGCCTTCGGGTCGTTCTTGAACCCGCAGACGTGACAGACGATCTGGTCCTTCTCCGACGCCATCGAGGCCCCCTCCGAGGGTGGCGGCCATTGTCACCGGAGGCGGAGGCGTCGCGCAACCATCCGGCGGACGCGAGGACGCTTTATACTCGGGGGCGAGTGGAGGACCCCGAGCGGCGCAAGCAGTGGTTCGAGGTGGCGGACGAGGGCTGGCGTCGGCTCAGCGCCGCACGACCGCTCGGTCGGCTCCTCCTCGAGGCCCTGCAGAACGCGTTCGACGAGGCGGCCGCGACGGTGACGGTGCAGCTCGATCCGGACCGCGTGATCGTCGAGGACGACGCGAGCGAGGGGATCGGGGACGAGCGCCTCGTCTACACGATCTTCCTCAGCGACAAGCCCGACGATCCGACGCGACGCGGCCGGATGGGCCGTGGCCTCAAGGAGCTGATCGCGTGCATGGACCGCGCGCACGTGGAGACGGTCGGGCGGACCGTCACCTTCGACGAGCGCGGCCGGACCTCCGGGGACAACGAGCGCGAGCGCGGGACCCGGCTCGTCCTCGAGCGCGGCTTCACCGACGACGCGCTCGGCCAGGCGCGCCAGCTCCTCGGGCTCTGCATCCCTCCCAAGGGGACCAAGCTCGTGCTCGAGGGGCGCACCGTGCGGCGGCCGCGATCGCTCCTCGCGCTCAGCGGCTGCGCGCTCGAGACGGTCGTCGTGGTGGACGGCGTCGAGCGCGCCGCGCTCGGCCAGACCACGCTCACCGTCTACGCGCCGCGCAAGGGCGAGCCGCCGCACCTCTTCGAGATGGGTCTGCCCGTCGAGCCGTGGAACGTGCCGTGGCACGTCGACGTCGCGCAGCGCGTCCCGCTCAAGGAGGGCCGGGATTCCGTCCCCGATCGCTTCAAGCTCGCGGTGAAGGCGGCGCTGCTCGAGGCGATGATCCACTCCTACCTCGATCGCAGCGATCTGCGCGGCGACTGGGTCCACGACGTGATCGCGGCGTGGCCGCTGAGCTCGTCGCTGCTCGACGCGTACGTCTCGCGCGTGTTCCCGCGCGGCTCGGTGCTCGGGGGGACGAGCCGGGCCAACGATCGCGCGCGACAGCTCGGCGCGCACATCATCGAGGCGGCCGGCATCTCGCACGGCGCGTACGTGTCGCTCGCGCGCGTGCTCGAGACCTCCGACGACTACGTCCGGCGGCGGAGCCGCGAATTCGGCGGCGAGGACCACGAGCCCGACGAGACGCAGCGGCGCTTCGCCGACGCGGTGCGCTGGGTCGCGCGCGCGGCGGCGGGGCGAGTGGTGCGCGTGCGCTACTTCGCGCGCGATCCGAGCGACGCGGGGCTGCTCGAGGACGCGGTGACGGACGCCGAGCGACGAGAGATCGCGTTCAACGTGAGGGGGCCGCTCCGCTTCGACGACATCCTCGACCCGACGACGCTCGGCGTGGTGCTCCACGAGATCGCGCACCTCGAGACGCTGGAGCACGATCACCGCTTCATCGATCGGCTGCAGCACCTCGCGGGCAAGACCGCGCGCCTGCTCGCCGAAGGCGGGCCCGAGCTCGCGGCCAAGCTGCGCGCGGGTGACCCCGACGTCAGCCGCTGACGAGGTCGATGATGCGGACGACCCGCGAGTCGTCCGCCGAGCGGTCGCCGGCCTGCTCCTCGACGTGGACGCGGACCTCGAGGGTGAGGCCGCGCACCGGGTCCGGGGACGAGTCGTGCAAGATCACGAAGTCGCCGGCCCGCACCCAGCCGTCGCCCTCGCGCGCGAGGCGCGTGGGGTCGACCACGAAGCTCGCGTCGTGTCCGACCGGCGTCCCCGTCGCGGGATCGACCGCGTCGTAGCGGATCAGCAGGCTCTCGACGTCGAGGTCGTGGATCCGCGCGGTGACGAAGACGTGGAAGCCGCCTTGCGGGCCCCCGACGAGCTCGAGCTCGGCCCCGGTCTCGGGCAGCGGCTCGAAGCGCGAGGTGCCCGTGCCGAGCTCGACGCGCGGCATCGCGCCGGCGGCGTCGCGGTCCGGGACGCCCGGCGGGCCGTCGCAACCGAGCAGCGAGAGGGCGAGCAGGCCGGCGACCGCGACGCGCATCGCCGGACTCATAGCACGGCGGGGCTGGCCGAAGCCGCAGCCGGATCGTATGCAGGGTCGATGACGCGCACCCTCATGCTCCGCTCGATCGTGGCCTTGGCCCTCGGCGCTTGCGACGGAGGCACGCCGATGGGCGTGGACGCCGGCGGTGAGGCGGACGCGGCCCCGATGGGCACCGACGCGGCGAGCGTGGACTGCAGCGCGCGTCCGTCCGAGGCGCCCGTCACGCGGAGCGAGGTCGGCATGGTCTACGACGCCGCGCGCGATCGCCTCGTGGTCTACGGCGGCAACACGGCGGCGTCCGAGCGGTGCGCGGTGCCGCCGTCGGTCGTGGTGGACGAGATGTGGGCGTTCCACTTCGACTGCGGCAACTGGGAGCGCCTCACTCCCGCGGGCGGGCCCGGGCTGCTCGTGCGGCACGCGACGGTCCTCGACACGATGCGCCAGCGCATGGTCGTGTTCGGGGGCCGCTCGAGCTCCAGCACCTACTCCAACGCGGTGTGGGCCTTCGACCTCGCCACCGACACGTGGAGCGAGCTCGCGACGAGCGGCGCGGCCCCCGCGCCGGTCGCCGAGGCGATCGCGACGTACGACGCGGCGCGCGATCGCCTCGTGGTG
>JAYRVK010001343.1:0-8719 GCA_041918555.1 Sandaracinaceae bacterium | reverse complement strand
GGGCGGCTGGGCCGTGGAGTTCGATCAGGCGGGGAGCCCCGGGATCGGCGAGGGCGGCGACGCCTGCGCGCGCTGCGGCCGGGGCACCTTCGGCATCGCGGGCACCGCGATGGAGCCCGACGGGCTCGCGGGCGAGGGCGCGGACGCCGTGGCGCCGAGCTTCGCCGACGGCAGCCACCTCGCGGTCGAGCCTCCGGCGGAGGGCGAGCAGGTCGCGGCCGCGATGATCACCATGAGCGACCAGGGCTGCGTGTACCAGGTGTGGTCGTTCCTCGGCGAGGCGCACGTGCGCGAGCTCGTCGCCGGGGTGCGCCGCATCGACGTCGCGGCGCAGCCGCTCGCCGCGCGCTGACGCAACGAAGCTTGCACGTCTCGAGAGCGCCCCGGCGTCGGCCGCGGGCGCTCTCGCGCGTTCGAAGGCCTCGCGGCATCGTGACAGCCGTGTCACAGGCGGTAGGATCCACCCATGATCCGCCGTTTCCTCATCGCTTCGCTCGCCCTCGCCGCCTGCGATCCCGCCGAGCCCGGAGAAGACGGCGGTACCGACGCGGGTCCGCCCCCCCCCTGCGAGCTCGCGGACTTCGAGGTCGGCGACCCGGACGGCCACGCGGACCCGCTCGGCGTCGGCGCAGGCGAGGCGCGCGCGGGGCGCATCGGCGCGGACGCGCTCCCCGCGTTCCCGAGCCGCCTCGAGGTCTGGGAGGGCGGCGACTTCGTCCTCGCGAACGAGCACGTCGCGATGGTGATCGAGGACGCGGGCCCCTCGGATCTCTACGACCCGTGGGGCGGCCGGCCCGTCGGCGTCGCGCTCGTCGAGGGCGGCGCGCTCGTCGCGCCCGCGGACTTCGGCGAGATCCTGATCCTCGCGGGCCGCATGACGGTGATGACCACGCGCGTGACGGTGCTCGCCGACGGGAGCGACGGCGGCGCGGCGATCGTGCGGGCCCAGGGCCCGATGCGCGCGCTGCCGTTCTTCGAGAGCATCACCGAGGGGCTCTTGCCCGCCGACTTCACGGCGTTCGACGGCGTGATCGACTACGTGCTCGAGCCCGGCGCGCGGCACGTCGACGTCTTCCTCGAGCTGCGCTCGCGGACCGAGACCGAGCGCGCGGCGTTCACGCTCCACGGCTTCATGCACACCCCGCGGATGCCGCCCTTCGCGCCGGGCGTCGGCTTCGACGCCGCAGGAGAGGACGTGCCGTGGCTCGGCTTCGCGGACGCGCGCGGGACGAGCTACGCGTACCTCCAGCCGGGCCGCGAGCTGAGCGCGGGCCTCGAGGTGAGCGGGTTCTTCTCGGTGGTCACGCGCGCGTTCGGCGCGCAGGCGTGCACCGAGAACCGCGCGCACCACGCGCGCGTCGTGATCGGCGGGCCCGAGGTCGACGGCCTCCAGCGCGCGCTGTGGGAGACGGACGGCACCGCGTTCCGCGAGGTCGTGGGCACCGTGCTCGACGCGGCCGGCGAGGGCGTCGCGGGCGCGTGGGTCCTCGCGCGCGACGCGGCGGGCTTCGTCTCGCGCGCGCGCACGGGCCCGGACGGCGCGTACGCGATCGCGATCCCCGAGGACGCGAGCGCCGCGGAGGTCTTCGCGTTCCGCGAGGGTGGCGCGCCGACCGCCGCGCGCCCGGCCGACTCGGGGGGCGACCCCGTGGAGCTCGTCTTCGGGGAGAGCGGCACGATCCACGTGTCCGTCACGGACGCGAGCGGGAGCCCCGTGCCTGCACGCGTGCAGCTCTTCTCGACGGACGGCCCCGTCGAGCGGCCGGGCGCCGCGTTCGGGGTCCCGGATCCCGGCGGCGGCCGCCTCGCGATCGCCTACCCCGAGGCCGGCGACGTGGTGCTCCGCGCGCCCGCGGGCGAGGTGCGCGTCGTGGTCTCGCGCGGCTTCGAGTACGAGCTCGTGGAGCAGACGGTGACCGTCGCGGACGGCGCGACGCTGGAGGTGCCGATCGTCCTCGAGCGGGTGATCGACACGACGGGCGTCCAGTGCGGCGACTTCCACATCCACACCCACCGCAGCAACGACTCGCCCGACGACTCGCTCGACAAGGTGCGCGCCGCCGTCGCCGATGGCCTCGAGCTGCCCGTGCGCTCCGAGCACGAGTACCCCGCGTCGTTCGCGCGCGAGATCGAGGCCCTCAGGCTCGAGGCGTTCGCGTACCCCGTCGCCTCGATCGAGCTGACGAGCTTCCTCCTCTGGGGCCACATGGGCGTCGTCCCGCTCGAGCCCGACGCGAGCGACGTCAACGCGGGCGCGCCGCGCTGGCAGACCCATCCGACGCCCGAGGACCCCGACGCGCCGATCATCACACGGAGCCCGCCCGAGGTGTTCGACATGGTGCGCGCGCGCCCCGGCGCGCCGCTCGTGATCATCAACCACCCGCGGGGCAACACGAATTACTTCGGATACGTCGGCTACGATCCGGTCACCGGCACGGTGGGGAGCCCCGAGGACTGGGACGAGGACTTCGGGCTCGTCGAGGTGTTCAACGGCTCGAACGACAGCGCGAACTGGCGCTCCGCGCTCGACGGCACGGTGATCGACTGGCTCTCGTTCCTGCGGCACGGGCGCCGCGTGTTCGCGGTCGGGAGCTCCGACTCGCACGGGCTGACGAGCACGCCCTCGGGCTACCCGCGCACCTGCCTGCGCCTCGGGACCGACGACCCGCGCGAGCTCGGCGCGGCGCTCGTCCGCGACGCGCTCGCGGCCGGCCACGCGACCATCAGCGGCGGCATCTACGTCGACGCGTGGGTCGGCGAGGCGCAGGCGGGCGAGGACGCGACGGGCCTCGGCGACACCGCGGAGGTCCGCGTGCGCGTGCAGGCCGCGAGCTGGGTGGACGTCGACGCGATCGACGTGGTCGTCGACGGGGCGATCGCGCAGACGTTCCCGATCACGCCCGAGGACGCGGACCCGCTCGTCCCGACCGTGCGCTTCGACGACGTGATCACCGTGGACGTCGGCGCGATGAACGGCTTCGTCCTCGCCGCGGCCTACGGCGACCGCACCCTCGAGCCGGTCCACCCGGGCCGCGTCCCGTTCGGGGTGACGAACCCCGTGTTCGTGTCGCGCTGAGCTCACCCGCCGCGGCTACTCCGCGATCACCTCGACCACCGTCTCACCGCTGGCGAGCATGGGCGTGGTCGGCTCGGGCAGCCGCTCCTCGCGCGCCGCGCAGAAGCGGGACCAGTGGCGCATGCTCTCGGGCTGCACCGCGTTCTGGGCGCACGCCGAGTACGCCTGGCGGGCTTGCTCGACGAACACGCGCGCGCGGCCCCGGAGCGTGCTCCGGTAGACCTCACGGATCTCCGGCTCGTCGCGCAGCGCGACCGGCGCGGGGATCGCGGTGATGGTCTGGGCCAGGTCCTCGTACATCAGCGCCACGACCGCGCCCCCGATGATCCGCTGGCGGTGATCCTCCTCCGCGGCGCGGTCGAGCTCCTCGCGGGCCGCGGTGAGGCCGCGCAGCCGCTCCGCCAGCCAGGGCTCGAGCACCTCCGCCCACCAGCGCTGCACGTCATCGGTCTCGCCGGGCGGGAGGGGCGGGGGTGCGCGGAGCGTGCCGTCGGCGAGCATCTGGCCGAAGCGCAGGTTCCGGCTGAGCGCGACGGGCGGCACGTCGGGATCCGGCAGGCAGTCCAGCGACGGGTCGCACTCCACCCGCCCGGCGCCCCGCCCCGCGACCCGAGTCGGTGACGCGTGCACGCATCCGAACGCCGCGACCATCACCACGAGCACCCACCCGCTCCGCATCGTCATCGCCTGCCTCCTCTCGACGCGCGCCGCTCTCCGGCGTCGCTCGAAGGGTCTGTGGGGGCGGGCTGCCGGCGTTCTGATCGGCGGCGTGCGAATTCGTCACCGGGGCGGGGGCTACCGCTCCCAGGGCATCGGGTAGGTGTGGGGCGCGTTCGCGTTGCGCGCGCTCGACTGGAGCTCGAGGCTCTCCACGAGGAGCGCGGGGCTGATCGTGCTCACCGGGACCGCGCCGCTCTCGGCACCGCAATACGCGTTGTCGACCTCGTGACGCGCACCCGCCGCGATGATGCTGCGGATCGCGTTGAGCGGCGTCCCCACGAACGCCACGTCGCGCACCGGCTCCTCGCGCCCGTCGGGGAACACGCGCGTCGCCGCGCGGATCTCGCCGAGGAAGGCCTGGAAGTCGTAGCTCTTGGTGGCGGTCTCGCCGCTGTCGGCGTCGAGGACGTGGATCCCGAAAGGTAACTTGCGCTTCTTCACCTCCTCGAGGAGGCGGCGCTTGAGCTCGGCGTCGTCGACGGGCTGCTCGGCCTCGACGATCGTCACGCCCATGCGGCTCATCGGGCGCTCGTAGGTCTCGTTCCGCGCGTGGCCGTTCGAGCGGTGCCGCCTGCCGATCGCCTGGCGCGTCGAGAGGTAGCCCTGGATCTTCCCGCGCGACACGAGGCTCGCCGAGCCCGAGGGCACGCCCTCGTCGTCGTACTTGTAGTGCCCGACGAGCGACTTCCCGCCCCACGTGGTGAGGGTCGGGTCGTCGCGCATCGAGATCGCCTCGGGCAGGAGCAGCTCGCCGAGCGAGTCCTTGAAGGTCTGGCCCTCGCCGACCGACAGGAGCCGGCTCCCCTCGAGCCGGTGCCCGAGGGCCTCGTGCATCAAGAGGCCCGCGGGCCGCGGGTCGAGGAGCACCGGCCCGCTGTACGCGCGGAGCGTCGGCGCGGCGCCGAGCGCGCGCATCTGCTTGATGGCGCCCCGGATCTCCGTCTTCAGCGCGTCGATCGACGGGAGCTCCTCGGGCCCCGTGACGAAGTGGCTGAGGGTCCACGGCACGGTCACGCCCTCGGCGCTCATCAGGTCGAGGCTCACGACGATCTGCCAGAGCGGCAGCCGGTCGACGATCCGCGCGCCCTCGGTGCTCACGAACACGCGCTGCGTGTGGCGCATCGTGAGCTCGACGTCGCACCCGTACACCCCGGGGGCGCGCTTACCGGCCGCGCTCGCGGCCTCGACGTAGCGCTCCCACGTCCCGGCATCGACCTCCGGGAACGCGGGCGTGGACACGTCGTCGACGGGCTCGTGCCGCGTGAAGGACGACAACGACTCGTTCTCGTTGCGGTAGTGCAGCGAGTCCGCCTCCTTGTCGAGGAGGTCCTCCGCGGCCTCGCGGTAGCGCGCCTCGGTGAGCTGCCAGACGCCGTGCAGGACACCGTCGAGGCGCGCGCCGACGGGGAGCGACGTGTACGCGTAGGACTCGGCCTTCTGGGAGTTGTCGCCGAGCCCTCCGTCGCGCACGTGATCGAGGCGGTACGACCCCACGCGCACGTCCGCGAAGCACCGGCGGAAGCGGCGCGACTCGGAGCCGAAGAGGGTCCCGAAGCGACCCTGGAACCAGTGCTGCTCGACGTCGCGGAGGAGGTACGAGACGAGGTACGGGCGAGGGTGGCCCGCCGCGCGCGCCTCGCGCTTGGCGCGCTGCGCCTCGCGCGCGAGCGCCTCGGCGAGGTGGAGGGTGTCCCTACGGCTCGGTCCCGGCATGTGGCCGGCGAGTATGCCCCGTCGGCGCCGCGACGCACGCCCTCAAGGAGACCGCGCGATCCGCGTCGCCCCCTCGGCGGCGAGCCAGTCGGCGGCGCGATCGACGAGCGCGCCGAGGAGCACGACGTCGTCGCCCTCGAGGGTGCCGCCGCAGCCGAGGGCCTTCTTGAGGCGCGCGAGGATCGCGTCGCGCTCGGCGGCGGGCAGGCCCTGGACGCGCGTGACGGTCTTGCCGCCGCGACCCTTCTTCTCGCGGCGCACGACGAGCTTGTGCGGGAAGCGCCCGCTCTCGCGGGCTCGCTCCGCCGGCGCGGCGGGCGCCGCGGGGCCGGGGGGGGCCGCGACGCCGGCGAGCGCCGCGAACGGGCTGTGGGTGAGCGCGCGGTCCTTCGGCTCGCTCATCGATCGGGCCCTTCGGCCGAGGGCGCGAGCGGATCGATCCCGACGCGCCGGAGGAACCCGTACGTCATCGCGCCGAGCATCGCGAGGCCGAGGACGAACAGGATCGGCCGCCTCCAGCGCCGGACGAGGTCCATGCGCCATGGATAGCAGGCCGCCCCGCCCGCGCCGCCCGCGGGTCCGACTACTCGGTGTGCGCTTCGAGCGGGGCCTCGGACAGGGGGGGGTGCGCCCGCTCGAGCGCGGCCCCGCGCCGGCGCGCGCGCTGGGCGTCGAGGGGCCGGCCGAGCTGCTCGTAGATGGCCGCGAGGCGGGCGTACCTCGCCGGGCCCGGAGGGGCGGCCGCGTTCGCGCGCTCGTACATCGGCGCGGCGCGGGCGAGCTCTCCGCGCCTCGCGAGGTCGCCCGCCCAGAAGCGGTAGTACTCGAAGACCACGCCGGTGCTCTGGATGGTGACCAGCATCGCCAGGGCGATCGCGACGTGTGAGAGCGCTCGCGTCAGCGAGCTGGTCGAGGGGAGCTCGGCTCGTGGGCGCAGCGCATCGAGCGCGGCGAGCCCGCAGGCGATCGCGGCGATGCCGACTCCCTCGAGCGGGATCCACAGGGTGAGCGCGGCGCAGAGGCCCGCCGCCCCGAAGGCCACGTAGGCGCTCGGCGGCTCCTCGCTGGCCACGGCCGCGTCGAAGAGCCGCCGCGCACGCGCGCCGAGCCAGCGCAGGGGCTTGGCGAGCCCGACGAACCAGGAGTCGGGGAAGAGGAGCAGGTAGTAGATCCCGATCATGTAGTAGGAGAACCACCCGATCTTCAGGTCGAGGACCTCGACCAGCACGTGGAAGAGCGGGCCGGTCACGCAGGCCGCGGGGCGGAGCCGAGGGACCAGGAACGCGACCGCCACGAAGAACTGCCAGATCATGATCGCGTGGGCCACGAGCGCGTACGTCCCGAGCGGTCCCCAGCCCATCGCCTCGGCGATCTGCGCGTAGAGGGTGCGAACGCCCTCCACGCGGACGATGCGCTCGAGCGCCCAACCGTCGAGCCAGTGCTCGTCCACCTTGGTGAGCGCCGTGAAGAAGTAGACGATCGAGACCTCGACGTAGATCAGGCGCGTCGCCCACGACGGCACGGCGCTCGGTGCGTCCTCGTCGCGCGCGACGTCGAGCCCGGGGGTCGCGTCGAAGGGGACGAAGCAGCAAAGCAAGAGAAGTAGACAGATGAGGTAGTGGTGCTGATAGCTGTCCGCCTGGCTCCAGAAGTACGCGCACGAGTAGAGCACCGTCAGCGCGACCAGCGACGATCGGGTCGCCAGTCCCAGCGCGACCCGCATCGCGAGGAACCCGGCGACGAGGTAGAGCGCGGTGAGCCCGACCGCGGTGGGGGCCGGCAGGTACGGGTCCAGCCAGTGGAGGTGGCTGACGTTGAATGCGCCCACGTCGTGGCGCGTGGCGTGCGGCACCATCAGCACCCAGAGGTCGAGCGCCAGGAGCCCGAAGAAGACGACGCGGAACGCGGTGAGCCTCGAGCGCAGCACCTCGCCCGAGAACCAGAAGCGAGCCCAGGCGCTGCCGAGCCGATCCGCGGCGCTCATCGCAGCGTCTCGCAGAGGTTGACGATCGGCGTGGCGAGGCGTCGAGGTCTCCCGTCGGGGTGGTCGCAGGTCAGGCGGAGGCGCACGTCCGGCCGCGCCACCTCCCCGCGCAGCGCCGCGCACCGGCGTCGTGCGTAGGCCACGAGCACGGGCCTGCGGGCGCGACTCATCAGCGAGGTCCACGACACGGCCACGTGCAGCTCGGGGCTCCGAGGCACGCCCCCCTCCGTCCACTCCGCCCGGCACTGGCTGACGCGGATGGGGGAGAACATCCTCCAGGCGAAGCGCTCGTCGCGCTCGTCGTCGCCCAGGTAGTAGCGCAGCGGCAGGAGGAGCTGCGAGGCGAGGAACGTCGCGATGAAGAGGCTCGCCGCTCGGGCTCTCACCGAGGCAGCGTGCCCTCGTGCGCGCCCCCCGAATTGACCATGCTCAAGGCTCGCGGGGGAGCAGTCTCCCGAGGGCGTGGCCCGAGGTCGGCGTGCGCGCCGCGCGGCCATCGCCGCATCGGCTTCCCGTTCGCGGACGCGCGACCCGTGATATGAGGCGGTGCATGAGCGCCAAGAACCTGTCGGACCTCCTCGACTCGATGCTCGACGACAGCGCCCTGAACCAGGCCGCGGAGGACGTCCGGCGCCGCGAGGCCGAGGAGCAGAAGCAGAGGCAGGCCGCGGTCGCCGCGAAGAAGAAGGCGACCGAGCCCGCGCCCAAGGCGAAGCTCGAGGACGTCGGGCAGCTCACGGGGCTCATCGAGACGGACCTGCGCGAGGTGCTGGCCGGCGCCGCGCCCGACGATCTCCTCGTGGTGCTCGCGACCGCGGACGACCCGCTCCAGCGCCGGATCCTCAAGAACCTCGGCGCCGAGTCCGTCGCGTGGCTCCGCGAGAACCTCGTGCACATGGATCACGTGACCGACCACGAGCGCGACCAGGCGCGCGCCAAGGTGCTCAAGGTCGCGAACAAGCTCCTCGAGGCCAACAAGATCGCGGCGCCCGAGCCCGAGGCGGTCGGCAAGGACGCGCCGCCCGATCCGGAGCGAAAGGCGCTGCGCGAGCTCCTCGTCGACCTCGTGCGCATCGCGGAGCAGTCGGGGCCCGCGGCGCTGACCGAGCTCGCTGCGTCGGCCGGCGAGCCGATGCTCGCCCGCGGCGTCGCGCGGGTGGTCGAGGGCGCGGACGGCGCCGCGCTGCGCAAGGAGCTCGCGTCGCTCCGCGCCGAGCTCGAGCGCC
>JAYRVK010001342.1:0-1686 GCA_041918555.1 Sandaracinaceae bacterium | reverse complement strand
GCCGCAGCGCTCGGGTCGTCTGCAGCGTCGGGCGTCACGGCGGACAGTGGAGCGGCGCCCCGCTGCACGCGTACTCCACGGGCGCGCACAGCCCGCTCGACGGGCACGTCTGCGCGCACTCGCTCGTCCGCGGCACCACGCGATCCACGAGCTCGATCAGGCCGATGTGCTTGGGCGGCTCGATCCGGGTGCACGGGGAGAACGACCACGTGTCGACGGGGCCGTCCCAGTCGTCCACGTCGTGCACGAGGATCTCGAGCCCGACGAGATCGCCGGGCGAGGCGAGCCGGTAGCCGCTCTCGGTCCAGTAGATCGAGATCTCCATGATCCACGTGCCCGCGGTCTCGTCGATGCTCCCGCGCGTGAACGTCTGCACCCACGGGACCGGGCCGAGGTGCAAGACGCTTTGCGGCCATACACGCATCACGAAGTGAGCCTCATCGGGATCCACCGCGAGGTCCGGGATCGGCACCGCGGGGTTCGCGTCGAACCGGATCTCGACGGAGTCGACCTGCTCCCAGGTGCCGCCGCCCATCCCGGTCTCGATCACGTCGTCCCGGCCCTCGATGAAGACGTGCATCTGGTTGTCGTCCCACAGCACGCGGAACGAGCCCGCGAAGTCGTCGACCTGGGGCGCCGCCGCGTCCGCGGTGCGCACCGAGCCGAAGGGGTAGCGCGGGGTCACCTCCCACTCCGGCTCGAGGGTGGTTCCGTCCGGGTTGCCGAGGATCACCGCGCTGCGAAGCGCCTGGCCGCGCACACGGCCCTCGTGTACGAGGCAGCGACCGACCTCGCAGCAATCGGTGCGCACCATCCCCGGGCGCACGCAGACCTCGCCGCCGCGACACGACTCGAGGAGCGGATCGTCCTCGCAGGCCCCCGCGTCGACCTCGCCCCCGTCGCGCGCGCCCCCGTCGACCGGCGTGGCCCCGTCGAAGGGGCCTGCGTCGCGCGGGCCTCCGTCGGCGCGGCCGCCCGCGTCGGTGCCCGCGATCACGAACGCGTCCCACGCCCACGTGCACCCGCTCGTGCACGCGAGGACCGAGAGGACGAGCGCGCGCGCCATCGCCTCCGAGGGTAGACCCTCGCACCGATCGAGTCAGCCTCGCCGTGCGCGGGTAGGATGAGAGCACGGAGACGACCACGACCGACAGCACGAGAACGAGAACGAGAACGGGCGCGAGCGCGCCGCTCGTCGTCCTCCTCGCGGCGCTCGCCTGCGATCCCGGCGCGGCGGCGCCGGACGCGGGCGCCGGCGCGAGCGCGCGGTTCGATCCCGAGGGCCCCGCGCCGCTCGCCTTCGGCGCGATCCCCTTCCCGAGCGATCTCTACCTCGACGACGCGGGCCACCCCCAGCTCGGCGCGCTCCTCGTGCAGGACCGCGACCCGCGGCTCGTCGCACTCCGCGCCCTGCTCGCCGCGCGCGAGGGGTTCTGCGGGACCTGCAACACGTATTTCGCGATCGAGGGCGCGCTCGACGCGGCGTCGATCCCCGCGAGCGCGGCGCCCGGCGACGACGCGTCACCCTCCGACGCGATCGTGATGGCCGACGTCGATCCGGAGTCGCCCGAGCACGGGCGCCTCTTCGCGCTGCGCGTCGAGCACGACGCGCGCCTCGGCGTCGTCGCGGTCCGCCCCGTGCGCGGGCTCGCGCTCCGGCGCGGACGCACCTATGCCGTCGCGCTC
>JAYRVK010001341.1:0-1946 GCA_041918555.1 Sandaracinaceae bacterium | reverse complement strand
GGCGCGCTCGACCACGTAGTCGTCGAGCGGCGGCTCCATCGTGATCACGTCGGCGGTGACGTGATCGGCGCGGTCCTCGCGGATCGCGCCCGCGGCGCGGTCGACGATCCGCCCGAGCTCCTCGCGGAGCTTCGCGGGCGGCGCGTCGACGAACGGCGCGAGCGCCGAGCGCAGCGCGGCGGCGGTGCCGATCCGCGTGGTCGGCTCGCGCGCGAGGCCGGTCAGGAGGACGTCGAGGAGCCCCTCGGGGAGCGAGGGCCGCGCGGCGAGGAGCCGGTCGAGCTTGGCCTCGCGCACCGCGAGGAGGATCCCCAGATCGCTCCCGCGCTCGAAGAGCGGGCCGCCGATCAGGAGCTCGGCGGTCACGACGCTCGCCGCGAAGACGTCGGCGCGCCGGTCGGCCGCGCTCCCCCGCACCTGCTCCGGCGCGAGGTACCCGAGCTTGCCGCGCGTGCGCTCGGCGGCCGCGGCCTGCGGGAACGTCTCGCGCAAGCGAGCTTGCGCGATGCCGAAGTCCGCGAGCTTCACGTCCCCGTGCGACGAGATGAGCACGTTCGACGGCGTCACGTCGCCGTGCACGATCCCGAGCGGCGTTCCGTCGGAGTCGGTCGCCTCGTGCACCGCGTGCAGCCCTGCGAGCAGCTCGCGAGCCACGAACACCGCGAGCGGTACCGGCAGCCGCCTCCCGTCCGTCGCGAGCGAAGCGAGGAGCGCCGCGAGATCGGTCCCGGGCACGTGCTCGAGGACGAGGAAGGGCTTCCCGTCGGCCCGGTCGGCGCCCAGGACGCGCACGACGTTGGGGTGCTCGACGAGCCCGCCGAGGCGCGCCTCCTCCTCGAACATCCGCCACGCGTGCGGCTCCGCGGCGATGTGCGGGAGCATCCGCTTGATCACGACGGTGCGCGACTCGCCGGCCGCGCGCGGCTCGAGCGCGAGGAAGACCTCGGCCATGCCCCCGACGGCGACGCGCTCGCGCAGGGTGTAGGGCCCGCAGGGCGTGTCGCCCGATGGGGGCGGCGGGGGCGCGGGCGGGCGGCTCGGGCGCACCCCGGCATCATACGCGAACGCAGCGCGCGAATCGCGCTACGCTCGGCGGACGATGGCGGACGCGGACTCGCGCGAGGGGGTGCGCTACGGGACGCCCGAGGTCATCCGCTTCGTCGAGGGGCTCCACGCCGCGCACGACGCCGTGCTCGACGCCGCGTTCCGGGCGCCGGGCGAGCATGGGTTTCCGGCGATCCAGCTCGCGCCCTCGGAGGGGCGACTGCTCGAGATGCTCGCGTCGATGATCCAGGCGCGTCGCGTCGTCGAGATCGGGACGCTGACCGGCTACTCGGCGATCCGGCTCGCGCGCGGGCTCGCCCCCGGAGGGCTGCTCTGGACCCTCGAGAACGATCCCGCGCACGCGGCCGTGGCGAAGCGTCGCATCGCCGACGCGGGGCTCGCCGATCGCGTGGAGGTGCTCGAGGGCGACGCGCTCGCGGAGCTCCCGGCGCTCGGCGAGCTCGGCCCGTTCGATCTGGTCTTCCTCGACGCCGACAAGGGTCGCTACGACGAGTACGGGCGCTGGGCGCACCGTCACCTCCGCGCGGGGGGCGTCCTCGTCGCCGACAACGCGTATTTCTTCGGACGACTCCTCGCCGACGATCCGGACGCCGGCGCGATGCGACGCTTCCATCGCGAGGCCGCCGAGAGATTCCGCACGGTCTGCGTCCCGACCCCCGACGGCCTCCTGATCGGCGTGAAGATCCCCGATTGACCGCCACCAACGCGTCCCCTTGACCTCCCGGCTCGCGGACCCTACCGCCCCCGTCGACCGCCTCCCCGGGCGGATTCTGGGAACGACCCGATGGCGGAAGTCGAGCGTGCGCGCGCGAACGGCGATCATCCTCGTGGGCCTGGCCCTCACCGTGGCCTGTGGCCCGTCTGCGCCGGATCCGATCCTC
>JAYRVK010001340.1:0-2148 GCA_041918555.1 Sandaracinaceae bacterium | reverse complement strand
GCGGCGTCGGCGCGCGCCAGCGCGAGCGCGAGGCGGCGGTGGCACTCGCGACGCCGGCTCGGCGAGAGGTGGCGATAGACCGTCTCGCGGATCCGGTCGTGGTACGGCTCGATGAGGTCCGAGGGGTGAGCCCCGGTCGTGCGCACGAGGAGCGCGGCCCGCAGGATCGCCGCCGCGCGGAAGAGCGCGTCGTGGGAGAGCTCGGCGGCGTGCGCGGCCATCTCCTGGGAGAGGCGCGCGCTCGCCGTGCAGACGACCTCGAGGACGGCGAGCACGTCCGCGGGGAGCCGGGAGATCCTGGTCCAGAGCGCGGCGTCGAGATCGACCCCCTCGGCCCGCGCTTGCGCGCTCCCGACCTGGCGCGCGAGCTCCTGGATGAAGAGCGGATAGCCGTCCGCCTCCCGCGCGATGGCGTCGAGGGTCGCTCCGTCGGCGGAGGGGAGGAGCGTCGCCGCGAGCGCGCGGGCGTCCTCCGGCGGGAGCGGGCCGAGCGTGATCGTGTGCGCCCGTGGCCCGCGCAGCGACGCCGCGAGCTGACCGGCGAGCTCGGGCTCCACCGGTCGCATCGTCGCGACGAGCAGCGCCCGCGGTGCGCTCGTCGGGTCGTCGAGGAGCTCCTGGAGCAACGCGAGGCTGTCTCGGTCGGTCCACTGGAGGTCGTCGATCACGAGGACGAGCCGCGCGCGCTTGGAGAGCCGCACGAGCAGCTCGCGCAGCGCGCCAAACACCTGCCGGCGCAGCTCTTGAGCGTCGCTCGGCTCGTCCTCCGGGGGCGCGCCGGCGATCGCCTCCACGCGCTGCAGCACGGGGAAGAGGCGCGGCAAGAGCGCCGCGCGCATCGGGAGGAGCGCCGCCGCCGCCTCCTTCGGGAGCTGCACCAGGTACCGGCAGAGCTCGTCGATCAGGCTGTCGAAGGCCTTGAACGCCACGGAGTCGCGCTCGTAGCAGCGGCCCTGGAGCACGACGGTCGCCGGGGACTCGCGGCGCAGCGCGTCGACGAGGCGCGCCGCCAGCTCGCTCTTGCCCAGGCCCGAGGCTCCCTCCACGAGCACGACGACCGGCTCGGCCCGGCTCTCTTCGAACGCGTCGCGCAGGGCCGCGAGCTCATCTCCGCGTCCCACGAAGACGAGGCGCTGCAGACCGAGGGCGACGCTCGACGTCCTCGACGGGCCCTCGCCCTTCGCGGTCCGGAAGTGGCGCACGAGCTCGCGCGCCCTGGGCCGATCGTCGGGGGGCGGCGCGAGCAGCCGCATCGCGAGCGCATCGAGGTCGACGGGTACGTCGGCGGCCCACTCGCGCGGGGACCGCTCGGGGGGCTGCTGCTTGTCGAGCAGCACCCGGAGCGGGTTGCCGCCCGGGTGAGGGAGCCGGCCCGTCAGCGCCTCGTAGAGCACGACGCCGACGCTGTACCAATCGGCCGCCGGCCCGTACGTGTCCGAGAGCGCGAGCTCGGGCGCCATGTAGCTCACCGTGCCCACGACCCCCTGCGTCGTGCGCTCGCTCGAGGTCGCGGGCGCGACGAGCCCGAAGTCGAGCAGCACGACCCGCCCCTCTGGCGTCACCAGGAGGTTCGACGGCTTGATGTCGCGATGAACACGGTTTGCGCGATGCAGCGCGACCACCCCGCGCACCAGCTGACCCATCCCCGCCCGCAGCGCGACCTCGTCGAGCGCGCCGTGCGGCTCGCGGCCACGGACGTGGGTCAGGAAGTCGACCCCCTCGACCAGCTCCATCGTGAAGAACCACACCCCGTCGTGCTCGAACAGCTCGTAGAGGCTCACGAGGTTCGGGTGCTCGAGGTCGTGCAGGGCGCGGAACTCGTTCTTGAAGCGCAAGATCGCGCGCGGGTCCGCGCGCTGGAGCGTCTTGAGCGCCACGAGCTGCCGGCGCTCGGTGTCGTAGGCCGCGAAGACGACGCCCATCCCGCCCTCGCCGAGGCGCCGGCGGAGCACGAAGCGGCTCGTCCCTCCGAAGTCGGCGCGCCCCACCGCGTCACCTCACGATCGACTTGCGCTTCGCGCGTTCGGGCTGGAACATGGGGCGCAATCTATCCGGGGGGCAGGGCGATGGACTACGTCAGCGAAGTGCGGCTCCAGAACGAGTTTCGGAATCTCGACGCCGCGATCAAGCGCAACGACCGCATCGCGG
>JAYRVK010001339.1:0-8283 GCA_041918555.1 Sandaracinaceae bacterium | reverse complement strand
GGGGGCTGCGCGAGTTCGAGCACGCGGCCCGCCACGTGGGGATGCACGGCGCGCTGCGGCACGCCTTCGATCGCGCGGATCTCACGGAGGTGGTCCGCCAGATCCACCGGCACTTCGACGGCCAGACCTTCTCGCTGCGCTCGCTCTTCCACGAGGATCGCGCCGCGGTCCTCGAGCGCCTCCTCGCGGACCGCACCGCCGCGGTCGAGCAGACCCTCGAGCAGGTGTACGAGCAGACCGCGCCGCTGATGCGGTTCCTCCAGAGCCTCGGGCAGGCCCCGCCCGCGGTGTTCCGCGCGTCGGCGGAGTACACGGTGCAACTCCGCTTGCATCGTGCGCTCTCCGCGGGCGTGGACCTCGACCTCACCGTGGTGGGGCGGCTCCTCGACGAGGCGAAGGAGGCGCAGATCGTCCTCGATCCCGTGGCGCTCGGGCGGGCCCTCAACGCGTCCCTCATCGAGATCACGGCCGCGGTGTGCGCCGCGCCCGCCTCGCTCCCCGCGGCCGAGCGGCTCGCGGAGATCGCCGCGTTCGTGGGCAGCTCGCCGTGGAAGATGGATCTCGTCGAGCCGCAGGAGCTCCTCTTCCGCCACATGGCCGCGCACTTCGCGGGGTGGCGCGAGCAGGGCGAGGAGAAGGAGGCGCTGCGCGCGGCCATCGCGAGCGCGGCGGTGAGCCTGCGCGTCCGCCCGCCGAGGTGAGCCGGCTTCAGGGCTCGGGCGGGCAGGGCGAGGGCGGCGGGCTGTCCGGCTCGAGCACGTCGCCGAACAGGCCCGGCGCGACCGCGAAGCCGAGCGACACGCTCAGGGCCTCGCACGGCGCGGTCATCCCCGCGCCGCCGCGGGCCGTCGCGCGCACGTCGCCGGAGTCGCGGACGCGGATCTCGGCCGCGGTGCGGAGCGGATCGCCGGCGCAGAGGCCGGCCGTTCCGAGCTGCGCGAGCACGTCGGGGATCGGCCAGCGGCCGCTGAGCGTGGCATGCGGCGTTCCGTCGACCGGCATCGCGATCGTGAGGAGCGCGTCGTTGAGGTGCAGCGTGAGCGAGCGGTCGCGGCCGCGCATCGGGAACCACGCGTCGTCGGGGAAGCGCGCGACGAGCGTGGCGTCCGACACGTAGGCGGCCTCGTCGAGGAGCACCGTCGTGCCGTCGGCCTCGACGAACGCGGCGAACGGATGGAACGCGTCGCTGCCGTCCCAGCGCAGGAGGTCGCCGCGGACCCCGCCGCTCGGCACCGCGAACGCCGCGGGCGCCAGCTCCACGGTGACGAGCGGGTCGACCTCGCCCCCCGACCACCCCGTGACGCGCACGATGAAGGGCCCGATGCCGTCGACCATCGCCGCGCTGAGCGCGGCCTCGAGCCCCGCGCCGAGGGGCGCGAACGTGGCCGCGACCTCGCTCGCCCACGCGTCGTCGCGGCAGCCGTCGAGATCCTCGACGGGATCGCCGCCCGCGTTCGTCGGCGCGCACTCCTGGTCCCACTCGAGCGCGGGTGGCTCCGGGGCGCGCGTGCACCGCGCGTCGAGATCCCAGCCCCGCGTCCCGTCGTTCACCAGCGTGACGTCGCGCAGGATCATCACGACGGGCGGGAGGTCCTCGCCGTCCGGCTGCGTCGAGCGCGGCGGCGGCGAGACCCCGACGGGCCGCGGCCCCGCGTCCGCATCGGGGACGAAGCGCGGCGCGTCGCAGCCGAGGAGCCCGAGGACGACGATGAGCAGGCGAGGCGCGCGCACGTGCGCCCATGCTACGTAACCCGGGCATGGACGGCGAGCGGTTCGCGGAGCTGGTCGAGGTGATGCGCCGGCTGCTCGGCCCGGGCGGCTGCCCGTGGGATCGCGCGCAGACGCCGGAGACCATGCGGCGGTTCGTGATCGAGGAGGCGTTCGAGCTCGTCGAGGCCATCGACGCGGGCGACCCGGTGGCGCTGCGCGAGGAGCTGGGCGATCTGTTGATGCAAGTCGTCTTCCTCGGAGAGCTCGCGCGCGCGCGCGGCTGGTTCACGACCGCCGACGCGATCGAGGGCATCCGCGACAAGCTGGTGCGCCGCCACCCGCACGTGTTCGCGGGCGGCACCGCGCGCGACGCGGCCGAGGTGCTCGTGCGCTGGGAGGCGATCAAGCGGGAGGAGAAGGGCGGCCGAGGGCTCCTCGACGGCGTGCCCGTGTCGATGCCCGCGCTCTCGCGCGCGGTGGCGATCGGGGAGAAGGCCGCCCGTGTGGGCTACGACTGGCCGAGCGCGGACGGAGTGCGCGACAAGATCGACGAGGAGCTCCGTGAGCTCGACGCCGCGGCGAGCCCCGAGGAGGAGGGGCGCGAGCTCGGCGACCTGCTCTTCGCGCTCGCGTCGTGGGCGCGCAAGCGCGGGCACGACCCCGAGGCGGCGCTCCGCGGGGCCCTCGGGCGGTTCGGCGAGCGGATGCGCGCCGTGGAGGCCGGCGCGGCGGCCGACGGCGTGGCCCTCGAGGGCCTCGACCCGGACGAGCTCGACCGGCGGTGGCGGATCGCGAAGGGCGCGGCGCCGAAACGGGACTGAAAAGTCCCCGGGCGAGCTTGCCTTCGGCGCCCGCGGGGCCGACCGTGGCAGCGATGACGGGTCGGATCAAGCATCCTCGGCGCATGCGATGGCGGTGGGCCGCGCTGTACACATCACTGACACTCGAGTGCGAGACGGCGCCCGCGGATCCGGACGCCGCGGTGGGCGTCGACGCGCCGGTGACGGTGCCCGACGCGGGGCCCTCGTCGACCGTGCCGCTGCCCACGCCGGCGAGCCACGGGACGTGCCCGGAGGGCTGGCGCCCGGTCGAGGTCGAGGGGCTCGCGCTCTGCGACCCCTGGCCCGAGAGCGGGATCGCGACCTGCGCGGGCGCGGAGCAGGCGCACTTCCCCGGCGGCGCCGGCTGCGAGCGCGTCGGGACCGCGTGCGGCGCCGACGGCTTCGCGGACGGGCTCCCGGCCGCCGGCGTGCGCTTCGTCCGCGCGGGCGCCGCCGGAGGCGACGGCTCGCGCGCGAGCCCGTTCGGCCGCGTCGCGGACGCGCTCGCGGGGGCGGCCTCGGGGACGGTCGTCGCGCTCTCGACCGGGACGCACCTCCAGGACCAGATCGATCTGCCCGCCGGGGTCACGCTGCGCGGCGCCTGTACCTCGGAGACCGTCCTGCGCAGCGACGCGGACGGGATCATGGAGTACCTCGGCGTCGTCACGGTGCGGAGCGCGGGGGGCGCGATCGAGAACCTCCGCATCGAGGGCGCGCGGCCCGGCATCACCGTGAACGGGGGCGCGGTCGCGGTGCGCGACGTCGTCATCGCGGGCGCGACGGGGCAGGGCATCCACGTGCTGAACGGCGGCGCGCTGACCGCCGAGCGCCTCGTCGTGCGCGACACGCTGCCGTACCTCGGGATGCACGAGGGCGTCGGCCTCCAGGTCGCCTACGGCAGCACGGCCACGGTCGCGCGGGCCGTCTTCGCGAACAACCGGATCGCCGGCGTGACCGCGACGGGCGACGGGACGGTGGTGCGGCTCGAGGACGCGTCCGCGCACGACATCTCGAGGGCGGTGGGGAGCGACACCCTCGGCGTCGGCTTCGCGGGCGACAACGGCGCGCGCCTCGAGCTCGCGCGCGTCGCGGTCGATCGCGTGTCGTACGCCGGCATCCGCGCGCTCGCGGGCGCGACGGTGACGGTGGACCTCGCCGTCGTCCGCGACGTCGAGCAGAGCGCGAACATCACCGCGCTCGGCGCGGGCGTCGCCGCCGAGGCCGCCACCCTCGACGGCCGCCGCGTGTGGATCGATCGGGCGAGCCACGCGGGCGCCATCTCGTACGACGCGGGCGCACGGCTCGCGCTCACCGACGCGCTCGTGCGCGGGACGCGGGTCGCGGCGCGCCCGATGCCCGATCTCTACGGGCTCGGCGTGTGGGCGGAGGACGGCGCCGAGCTGTCGCTCGAGCGCGCGAGCGTCGTCGACAACGCGTTCCTCGGGGTGATCGTCCAGCACGGGAGCGCCGGGACGCTGCGGGACGTCGTGATCCGCGGCACGCGCGGCCGCCCCATCGACGGCACGTACGGGCGCGGGCTCGAGGTGATCGAGGCGCAGGTGACCCTCACTCGCGCGCTCTTCGAGCGCAACCACGACGTGAGCGTCACCGCGTACCGCGCGCCCACCGTGCTCGACGCGGGCGACGTCACGATCCGCGACACGCTCGCGAACGCCGACGGCAGGTTCGGCTACGGGATCCAGGCGATCGACGGTCCCGTGGTCACGCTCGACGGCCTCGACGTCGAGGGTAGCCGCGGCAGCGCGCTGCTCGCGTGGGGCGCCGGCACCGCGGTGACCGTGGCGCGCGCGCGCGTCGCAGGCGTCGCCCCGTTCGACTGCGCGCCCGCGTGCGCGACGGGCGACTTCGCGTACGGGGTCACGAGCGCGATGGGCGCGCAGGTCACGATGAGCGCCTTCGCGCTCGAGGGGGCCAGCACCGCGGCGCTCCAGCTCGCGGGCGGCGAGGCCGACCTCTCCGACGGCGAGGTCGCCGACACGCCGATCGCCTTCAACGTGCAGACGCCCGGCTTCGACGAGGCGCGCCTGCGCACGGGCGTCCGCTTCCGCACGGTCGGCGTCGAGGTGGATCGGAGCGCGCTCACCGTCGGCGTCCAGATCCCGCCGTTCGGGATCTGAGCGTCAGCGATACGACGCCGGAGGCTCCGGCACCGCCTCGCCTTCGCCGCGCGCGAGGCGGAAGTTGTGGGTCCGCGCCTCCTCCTGCGCGCGCACCGCGGCGCGGCTCCGGCGGTGCGCGTCGAGCTCCGCGATCGCCGTGGCGTAGCGCGTGTCGGGGACCAGCCGCACCGCGGCGCGCAGCGCCTCCGCGGCGCTCGCGAAGCGCTCCTCGGGTGGGAGCGAGGGATCGAAGCGCCGCGCCTGCCCGAGGTCGTAGAGCACGCGGGCGCGGTCGGCTCGCGGGAGCGCCCTGAACTCGGGCGAGCCGACGTGCTCGGCGAGGATCGCCGCGCCGTGCGCCCACTCGCCGCGCGCGACGAGCGCGAGCGCGCGGCGCACCGCGGGCACCTCGACGGGCGCGAGGTCGATCACGACGCGCTCGCTCCGCGGATCGACGAGCGCGGTCATCCGCTCGCCGAGCCGCTCGAGCACGCGGAGCCGGGCGCCGAGCACGTCGGGCCCCGCCTCCTCCTCCGCGAACGCGGTGTGCTGGAGCGGGTGCCCGCGCGGGCCATCCGTCACCGTCAGCCGCAGCCGTCCGACCACCACGGGGAGATCCTGGACGATCGGCCGCTGGCTCTCGTAGCAGCCCAGCGGCCCGCACTCGAGCACGTCGCGCCGCCCCCACGCCGGGCGGTCGCTCCGCGCGAGCGCGGCGCGGACCGCCACGACGACGGTCCCGGGCCCGAGCGCGCCGCGCGCACGCAGGAGCTCGACCGCGGCCTCCGACTCGGTGCGGATCTCCGCGCTGCCCCCGTCGAGGTGGCGCGCGAGGCGCTCGGCGAGCTGGGCCGACTCGTCGTCCTCTGGGGCGACCACCACGACACGCGGAAAAGCGCGCAAGGGAACTTGCGCCGGCCGCACCACGCTGCCCCCCACCGTGAGCCCCCCTCCGCACCCGACGACGAGCGCGAGGGCGGCCGCGATCGCGCCGAGCCTCACGCGGACAGGATAGGGACGGCGCGGCGCGAAGTCCCGTGGCCCTCGCAAAAGAAAGCGACTTGTCACTTTCTTTGCGTCTGCTAGATGCGTGGCCATGCCCGAGCCCATCGAGGCGGTGTCGCGCAAGCCGCAGGCGCGCGCGGTGGAGACGCGCCGGCGCCTCCTGACCGCGACGATCGAGTGCATGGTCGAGGTCGGCCACGCGCGGACGACCACCACCGAGGTGTGCAAGCGCGCGGGCGTCTCGCAGGGCGCGCTGTTCAAGCACTTCCCGAGCAAGCAGGCGCTCCTCGGCGCGACGGTGGAGCACCTGTTCGTGGATCTGATCGAGGGCTACCGCGGCGCGCTCGGGGACGCGGTGATGAACCGGGAGGACCGCATCGGCGCCGCGCTCGAGCTCCTGTGGGCGACCTTCCGCGCCCCCGCGCTGATGGCCGCGTTCGAGCTCTACACCGCGGCGCGCACCGACGCGGAGCTCCGCGAGGCGCTGCGCCCCGTGCTCGAGCAGCACCGCGAGAACCTGCGCGCGGAGGCGCGGCGCCTCTTCCCGGAGGCCTCCGTGGCCTACCCGCGCTTCGACGCCGCGGTCGCGGGGATGCTCTCTACGATGCAGGGCGCCGCGATGATGGAGATGGCGCTCCCCTCGCCCGACGCGGGGCGCGCAGAGCTCGCGTTCCTCGAGGTGGTCGCGCGCCGCGAGCTCGGTCCGGAGGCCTGCCGATGATGGACCTCATCTGGTACGTCGTGCCGTTCTTCCTCGTCACGATGCTGATCGAGTGGCGCCTCGGCGCGCACCGGCCGAGCGGGGCCGGCTACACCGCGAAGGACACCGCGGCGAGCCTCGCGATGGGGCTCGGGAACCGCGGGATCACGTTCTTCACGAAGGGCGCGGTGTTCGCGGGCTACCTCTTCGTGTGGGAGCACTACCGGCTCCTCGAGCTCCCCATGAGCGCGTGGTGGGCGTGGGCGCTCCTCTTCGTCGCCGAGGACCTCTGCTACTACTGGTTCCACCGCGCGAGCCACGAGGTGCGGCTCCTCTGGGCCGCGCACGTCAACCACCACTCGAGCACGCACTACAACTTGTCGACGGCGCTCCGCCAGTCGTGGACCACGCCGTTCACGGGCCCGCTCTTCTGGCTGCCGCTCCCGCTCCTCGGGTTCCACCCGATCATGGTGGTGGTCGCGCAGACCGTGAGCCTCGTCTATCAGTACTGGATCCACACGGAGACGCTGCGGACGCTGGGCCCCCTCGAGTGGATCTTCAACACGCCCTCGCACCACCGCGTGCACCACGGCCGCAACCCCGAGTACCTGGATCGCAACCACGGCGGGATCCTCATCGTGTGGGATCGCCTCTTCGGCACCTTCGAGCCCGAGCGCGCGCCGGTCGACTACGGCCTGACCACGAACGTTGCCTCCTACAATCCGATCGTGATCGCGTTCCACGAGTGGGGGGCGATGCTCGCCGACGTCGCGCGCGCGCGCACGTGGCGCGGGCGCCTCGGCTACCTGCTCGCGAAGCCCGGCTGGCGCGAGGACGGAAGCGGCAAGACGTCTTCCGTGCTGCGCGCCGAGGCCGCCGCGAGCTCGCGCTGATCCTGCTCACAGCCGCGACTGCGGGAACGCGATCACGTCCTCGATGTGCTCGGCGCCCGTCAGCACCATGAGCAAGCGATCGACGCCGAGCGCGTTCCCGCCCGACTCGGGCATCCCCGCCGTCAAGGCTTCGAGGAAGCGCTCGTCGAGGGGATACACGTCGAGCCCCTCCGCGCGGCGGCGCGCGAGGTCGCGCTCGAAGCGCGCGCGCTGCTCGACGGGATCGGTGAGCTCGCCGAAGCCGTTGCAGAGCTCGAGCCCGTCGACGTAGGCCTCGAAGCGATCCGCCCAGCGCGGGTCGTCCGGGCAGAGGCGCGCGAGCGAGGCCATCGAGGCGGGCCAGCGCGTGAGGACCACCGGCGTGTCGCGCGCCGCGAGCGCGGGCTCCACGCGATCGATCAGGAGCTCGAAGAAGCGCGTCTCGTCCGGCAAGACGTCTTGCACCGAGACACCCGCGTGCGCGCGGAAGGCGTCCTCGACCGGGATCCGCTCCCACGGCGTGGCGACGTCGGTGCCCGACGGGAGCACGGTGGTGCCGAGGAGCTGCAGCGCGGCGTCCGCCACGAGCTCCTCGGTGTCGCGCAGGATCTCGTCCGAGCCCGCGTGCGCGCGGTAGAGCTCGAGCATCGTGAACTCGGGCTCGTGGTGCCGGCCCTGCTCTCCGCGGCGGAAGCACTTGCCGAGCTGGTAGATGCGCGGCAGCCCCGCCGCGAGCAGGCGCTTCATCTGGTACTCGGGGCTCGTGGCCAGCCAGCGCGGCGCGCCGAGGCCGAGCACCTCGAGCGCCGCGAGGTGCACGTCGAGCCCGGGGCAGGGGACCGCGAGCGGGGTCTCGACCTCGAGGTAGCCGCGCGCGTCGAGGAACGCGCGGATCGCGCGGTTCAGTTCGGCGCGCGCGCGCAGCGTCGCGAGGTCGGGCAGGGGCAGGGGCAAGGGCACGGCGGCGCTCAGATCGATCGAGGCCAGGCCTGCGCGCAGCGCCGGCCGTCGGCCGAGGGGGCCCCCACGCGGAGCGTGGGGAGCGAACGCGCGCC
>JAYRVK010001338.1:0-5457 GCA_041918555.1 Sandaracinaceae bacterium | reverse complement strand
TGGGCCCGGGGGGCGCCCTGACCCCGCTGGCCCGGCCGGGCCCGCCGCGCCGCCGGGGGGCGGCGGGGCCCCCCCCGCGGCGGGGGGGCAGCGAACGCGCGCCCGCGCGTTCGCTCGAGGGAGGGGGCGCGCAGCCCCCTCCGAAGAGCTCAGCGCTTGACGCGCTCGACGTACTCGCCCGTGCGCGTGTCGATCTTCAGGAGGTCGCCCTGGTTCACGAAGAGCGGCACCGAGATGACCTTGCCGGTCGAGAGCGTCGCGGGCTTACCCACGTTGGAGGTCGTGTCGCCCTTGAAGCCGGGCTCCGTCTCGACGACCTCGAGCTCGACGAAGGTCGGCGGGGTCACGCCGATCGGGCGGCCCGACCAGAGCAGCACGTCGACCATCATCCCGTCCTGCAGGTAGTCGGGCGTGTCGCCGAGGAGCTTCCCGTCGAGGTTGATCTGCTCGTAGCTGCCGGTGTCCATGAACACCCAGGCGTCGCCCTCGGGGTAGAGGTACTGCATCTGGCGCTCCTCCATGTCGGCCTTCTCGAGCTTCTCGCCGCTCTTGAAGGTCTTCTCGAGGACCGCGCCCGTGATCATGTTCCGCAGCTTCGTGCGGACGAACGCCTGGCCCTTGCCGGGCTTCACGAACTGGTGGTCGATGACGACGTACGGGTAGCCGTCCATCACGACCTTGAGGTTCTTGCGGATGTCTGAGGTGTCGTACATCGGGGTCTGCTCAATCGGTCTCGACGACCTGGCTGAACACCACGTTCTCGGACGGCCCGACCACGTCGGGCGCGCGCTCGGCCGTGATGATCACGGTGAAGTTGCTCATCGGGGTGGTGGCGGTCGCGCGGGCGGTGCGCGAGTCCGCGTCGTAGTCGAGCAGGCTCGCCTTGGTCGACTGACCGCGCGGATCGCGGAACCACATCACGAAGGTCGTGAGGTTCGCGCCGAGGCGCTCGGGCGGCGTCATGTGCTGGAGCGAGACGGTCACGAGGCGGTTGCCGCCCTCGATCCGCTCGACCTGGAGCCGGCCCTCGGCGCCGGGATCACGCTGGGTCCCGACGACCTCGAAGCTCCACGATCCGCCGCCGCATCCGGGCACGGCGAGCGCCAACGAGAGGAAGATCAGCCAGGGGGCGAGTCGTCGAAGCATGAGGCCTCCGAGAGGGGAACCCGCTTGTATGCCGCGGGTCGTTCACCGTCAAGCGCGCGGGCCGGCTGCTTGCCCCGCCGGACGCGACGGGCTACCCCGCCGCGTCATGCGCGAGGTCGACGAGGAGATCCGCGAGATCAAGAAGGAGATCATCGAGTCGCGCGGGCTCGTCATCAAGAGCAACAACCTGACGAACTCGCTCGCCGCGGACATCAAGTCGATCGCCAAGCGCCAGGCGGGCTACGAGCGCCGCTTCATCTGGAACAGCTGGATCGCCTACATCCTCTTCGCGAGCCTCTCGTTCGTCGGCCTCTGGCTCGCGACCAACTACCGCGTCGCCGAGGCCGAGCGCGAGAACGAGCGGCTCCAGGCCGAGCTCGCCGAGGCCCGCGCCGAGCTCACCGAGGCGAACAACCAGAACGAGCGGCGCACGCGCGCCGAGAACGCCGCGGCCGGCTTCTACCGCGCGGTGCGCGAGCGCCGCCGCACCGAGGTCGTCGAGCGCTGGGCCGACGTGCGGCGCGAGCAGCTCTCGCGCGCCGAGGCCGCGTTCTTCCGCGACACCGTGGATCAGTTCCACCTGGACCTCTCGCTCGAGGCCTACCAGAACGGGCTCGACCTGATGCGCACCGGCCGCTACGCGGAGGCCGCCGAGGCGTTCCAGGAGGCGATCCGCCAGAAGGAGGAGGCCGCGCACATCCCCGGCGTGAAGCTCCAGCTCGCGGGGGCGCTCCGCCGCCTCGGGCGGCACGCCGAGGCCCGCGTGCTCGCGCAGCAGGTCGTGGATCAGACCATCGACCGCGAGCTCCAGGACGACGCGCTCCTCCTCTACGCGGCGGCGAGCGAGGACCTCAACGACATCGACGAGGCGCGCAACGCGCTGCGCACGTTCCTGCGCCGCTGGCCGCGCGGCGCCGAGTCGGTCTCGGTGCGCCGTCACCTCGCCGAGCTGAACCGCCGCGTGATGCGCGGCGAGGTCGGCCCGCGGACCGAGTGACGGCCCGGCTCCTCGCGCTCGCGCTCCTCGTGTGCGGCTGCGGCGCGGGCGCGCCGCGGCGGCTCGCGTACGGGGTGCTCGAGAGCGCGGCGATGCGCGCGGAGATGGCCTACGCGGTGTACGCGCCGCGCGACCTCGAGGCCGAGGAGCGGCTCCCGCTCGTGGTGTTCCTCCACGGCGGCGGCGACGACGAGACCGCGTTCGATCACCACCGCGTGGGCGACGCGCTCGACGCGGCGCTCGCCGCGGGCACGATCCCGCGCGCGGTGATCGTCGTCCCGCAGGGCGACCTCGGGTTCTGGGCGAACTGGTACGACGGCACCCGCCGCTACGAGGACTGGGTCCTCGACGAGCTCGTGCCCCGCGTCGCGCGCGACTACCACACGGCGCCGTGCCCCGCGGGCTGCCACGTGATGGGCGCGTCGATGGGCGGCGCGGGGACGCTCCGCTTCGCGCTGAACCGCCCGGCGCTGTGGGCCTCGGCGACGCCGATCTCGGCGCCGATCCTCGACACCGCGCGGATGGTCGACTTCGTGCGCAACCCGCTCTTCGTGCCGATCCTCCCGACGGATCGCATCTGGGGCCCCGCGGACGACCTCGAGCGGATCCGCCGCGACGATCCATACCTTCGCTGGACCACGCAGGAGGACTTGCAGGGCCTGCGGGTGATGCTCGCGTGGGGTGCGCGCGACCGCGGCGGGATCGTCGAGTCGAGCGAGGCCTTCTCGGCGCACCTGACGGCGCACGGCATCGCGCACGAGCGGCTCGTGTTCGACGGCGATCACTCCTGGCGGAGCTGGACGCCGGTGATCCTCGAGGCGCTGCGGCGTCAGGTGGTGGGGGGGCCGCAATTGGCTGCGATTCGCCGAAAGATGGGAAGTCGGGAAGGAGAGAAGACCCTCTCCGCGCGCGCTCGCGCGCGCCGCACGTCACCTTCTCGACTTCGCGTCTTCCGACCTTTCGGCTCGACTGAGATTCAGCTCGTCTGCGCGACGAGCCAGTCGAGGTAGGGCTGGGCGCCGCGGTCGACCGGGAGCGCGAGGATCTCGGGGACCTCGTACGGATGGTGCTCGACGATCCACGCCGACAGCGCGTCGAAGCGCGCGCGGCGGCTCTTGATCACGAGCTGCACCTCGGGCTCGTCGTGGACCGCGCCCTTCCACGCGTAGACGGACCGGAGCCCGGAGATCACGTTGACGCACGCGGCGAGGCGCGCCTCGACGAGCCCGCGCGCGAGGGTCGCGGCGACCTCGGCGCTCGGCGCCGTGCACAGGATCACGAGGGGGGCGTCCTCCATGCCGGGGACTCTAGCGCGAGTCCCCCGGCGGCGCGGCGTGCGCTACCCTGTGCCCCGACATGCGGTACCTCCTCGGCGCGTGCGCCACGCTCTCGATCCTCTCCGGCTGCGACTGCGCGGGCGAGCCGTTCCCCCTCGGCGACGCGGGGCCGCCGGCGCTCGACGGAGGGCACGACGCGGGGCCGCCGCCGGACGCGGGGCCGATCGATCCGTGCGGCGACGGGCTCGACGGCGACGACGACGGGCGCATCGACGAGGGCTGCGAGTGCGACCCCGGTGAGACGCAGCGCTGCTACGACGGCGAGGCGGCGGTCGCGGGCGTCGGCGCGTGCGCGTGGGGCACCCAGGCGTGCGCGCACGACTTCGAGTTCGGCGAGTGGGACGTGTGCGTCGGCTCGGGCGAGCCCGGCCCCGAGGAGTGCGACGGGGTCGACGACGACTGCGACGGCGTCGTGGACGAGGGGTGCGACTGCGAGATCGGCGTCACCGTCGACTGCTACGAGGGCCCCGCGATCACCGAGGGCGTCGGGAGCTGCGTCCGCGGGCGGATCACCTGCACCGCGACGAGCGAGGGGAGCTCGTTCTCCGGCTGCGAGGGCTCGGTGCTCCCGAGCGAGGAGATCTGCGACGGCATCGGCGACGAGGACTGCGACGAGCGGATCGACGAGGGCTGCGACTGCCTGCTCGGCGACCGCCACCCGTGCTACGGCGGGGCCCCGGGGACCGCGGGCGTCGGCGTGTGCGCCGCGGGCACGCAGGACTGCGTGATGCTCGCGGGCGGCGCCGTCGGCTGGAGCGAGTGCACCGGCGAGACGCGCCCCTCGGTCGAGCTCTGCACCGGCGGCGCCGACGAGGACTGCGACGGGCTCACCGACTGCGCGGATCCCGAGTGCGCCGCGAGCTGCTGCGTGCCGTCCTCCGAGACCCTCGCGGTCGTGCCCGCCGAGGGCGAGATCCTGTTCCTGATCGACCGCTCGGGCAGCATGGACTGGCCCGCGGTCGGCACCTCGCGCACGCGCTGGCAGGAGCTGCAGACCGCCATGACGAGCGTCCTGCCGATGCTCGACGCGCTCCCGATGGGGGCGCTCACGTTCCCGCGGATGACCGGGGACACCGAGCGCGGCAACTGCATGGTCTCCTCGTCGCTCGACGTCGCGATCGCGGGCGGCACGCGGCCGGCGATCCTGTCGCTGCTCGTGTCGGCGGACCCGCGCGCGGGCGACACGCCCACGCCGCAGGCCTTCGCGACCGCGTCGAGCGAGCTCGCGTCGATGCCCACCTCCGCAATTCGTTTTGCGATCCTCCTCACGGACGGGCTGCCCGAGCCCGCGTGCGGCTCGACGGTCGACGCGACGGTGACCGCCATCGCCGCGCTGCGCGCGCTCGGGATCGACACGTTCGTGATCGGGATCGTCGGCCCCGATCCGAGCGGCGACGTCTCGGGCATCCCGGCCCTGCAGGCGGGGCTCAACCGCATGGCGGACGCGGGCGGCCGCGCGCGGCCCGGCGCGATCCGCTACTACGAGGCCGTCGACGGAACCGCGCTCACCGCGGCGCTCACCGCGGTGGTCGCCTCCGCCACGGACTGCCGCTTCACCCTCGCGTCGGCGCCCGCGCGCCCGAGCCGGGTCGAGGTGCGCTTCGACGGCGTGCGCGTCCCGTCGAGCGGCTACACGCTCGCGGGCACCTCGATCGAGTTCAGCGGCGCGTCGTGCGCGCAGATCCAGGCCGGGCTCGTGTCGAGCATCACCGTCGCCGACCCGTGCGGGCCCTGACCGGACCCTCGACCGTCAGCGCCTCGCAGTCGGAGGAGTCCCGCGCGTTCCTGCAGCGGCGCACGTCGCGCTACGCCCTGATGCTCGGCGCGATCGGGCTCGCGTTCTACGCGATCCGCCTCGTGCTGTGGGTCTCGGCGGCGCCGCCGATCCCGCTCTGGCGGGACCCCGGGATGAACGGGCACGCGCTCGGCGCGCTCGCGATGCTCGCGCTCTTCGCGGTCAACGCGCGCGGCAAGCGC
>JAYRVK010001337.1:0-1617 GCA_041918555.1 Sandaracinaceae bacterium | reverse complement strand
GACGCCGACAAGACGCGCGTGCAGCGCTGCCGGGCGCGCGCCGGGCTGAGCGAGCTCTTCGAGATCGAGCTCTACCTCACGCGCTCGGACGATCTGCCGATGGACCGCGACGCGGTGCAAGAGATCTTGCGTGCTCCCTGCGCGGTCGCGTTCGGCGAGCACCACGAGATCGGTGAGCCGATCTACGGCGTCGTGCGCGAGTGGGAGCTGGTGGACTGCGCGAGCGGCTACCAGAGCGCCTACCGCGCGGTGATCGTGCCGCGGCTCTGGTACCTCACGCGCACCGTCCGCTCGCGCGTGTTCCAGGAGATGACGGTCCCCGACGTCGTGAAGGCGGTGCTCGACGCGGCCGGCCTCGCGGAGGGCTACACCGTCGCGCTGTCCGGGAGCTACCCGACGTCCGAGTACATCGTGCAGTGGGAGGAGTCCGACTTCGACTTCATCGCCCGGCTGTGCGAGCGCGAAGGGATCTTCTTCTTCTTCGACTTCGCCGACGGGACCGACAAGGTGGTGCTCGGCGATTCCAACGACGCGTTCCGCGAGGCCGCCGAGCCCGCGATCCCCTACCTCCCGCGGAGCGCGCTCGAGAGCGTGGACGAGGGCTTCACCGAGGTGCGCCGGCGACACCGCGTCGTCTCGCACCGGCTCGTCCTGCGCGACTCGAACTACCGGACGCCGCTCGTCGCGCTCCAGAGCGACGCGCTCGTTCACGCCGACGGGCTCGGGATCGTCGCGCTCTACGGCGATCACTTCGCCGATGACGCCGGCGGCGCGCGCCTCGCGACCGCGCGGGCCCAGGAGCTCGCGGTGGACGAGGAGCTGCTCTTCGCGACGGGGCACCTGCGCTCGCTGCGCCCGGGGCAGACCTTCGAGCTGACCGGGCATCCGCTCGGCGAGCTCGACGGAGCATGGTTCGTGGTCATCGCCGCGGAGCGGCGGCGCCAGCACCCCGCGGGCGCCGACGGAGATCGCTTCGTGCTCCTCCCGATCGGGGTCCCGTATCGGCCGCCGCGCGTCACGCCGACGCCGCGCATCCAGGGCCTCATGCACGCGCGGATCGACGGAGAGCAGGAGGGGACGCCCGCGCCGATCGACGATCAGGGCCGCTATCGCGTGCTCCTCCCGTTCGACGGGGTCGGCAAGGTCGGCGGGCGCGCGACGCGCTGGATCCGCCGCGCGCAGGTCTACGCGGGGCCTGCGTACGGGATGCACTTCCCGCTGCACATCGGGACCGAGGTGCTCCTCGCGCACCTCGGCGGCGATCCGGACCGCCCGGTGATCGTCGGGGCGGTGCCGAACCCCGCGACCGAGTCGCCGGTCACCAGCGCCAACGCGACGCAGAGCATCGTCCGCACGAAGGGCAACATCGTGGAGGAGTGGGAAGATGACGCGTGAGGTACCGGTCCTGGGTCTCGACGCGCACGCGGGCGGCGTCCGCTCCGCGCAGAGCGCCCAGCGCGCGCTCGCCGACGACGCGCTCGACGCGATGAAGGGCGACCTCGGCCTCCCCGAGATCAGCACGACGGTCGGGACGCACCAGCGGCACCAGGTGCGGGTGCCCACGCGCGAGGTCGAGGACGGCACCGTGATCTCGTCCGGCCGCCGGCAGGACGGGCG
>JAYRVK010001336.1:0-13631 GCA_041918555.1 Sandaracinaceae bacterium | reverse complement strand
TCCGCGGCGAGGAGGTGCGGGAACGCGCGCAGCCAATCGTCGTAGGCGGCGGCGAGCGCGCTGGGACCCGCCTGGCCCGCGACGCCGCTCGCGAGGGCGCGCACGAACGCGAGGCGGTCGAAGCCGAACCGCTCGCCTTGCTCCGGCGGCGCCGCGAGGCCGACGAGGGGCGCCGCGAGCTCGTCCGGCCGTCCGCGAGCGCGGCGAGCGCCAGCCACACGCGATCGCGCACGTCGTCCGGGCACGCCGCGATCTGGACCGCGATCCAGCCGAGCGCGTCGGGCGTCGACTCGAGCGATCGCCCGATCGCTGCGCCCACGCGCGTGCCCGATCGCGTCGTCGATGCGCACGAGCTCCATCGGCCCGAGGCCCCCGCGCGGCGCGCCGAGCGAGCGCGCGGCCGCCGCCATGCGGTCGCGGCGCGGCTCGTCGAGGAGGTGCGCCGCGACGCGCGGCCCCGCGAGCGCGAGCACGGCCGCCGCGCGCTCCCCGAAGTCGCCGTACGCGCGCCCGATCGCGCCGTCGCCGGGCTCGAGGCCGAGCGTGTCCTCGGCCAGGAGGGCCGTCTCGATCTCCTGCGCCGCGCGCCCCCGGACGGGATCGAAGAGGTCGGCCCAGGACGTCGCGAGCCCGAGCCGCGGCACCCGCTCGCGCGACGCCTCGTCGCCGATCGCCGGCTCATCCCAGATCGAGCCCTCGTCCCACACGCCGACGAGGAGGTGCTGCGAGGGCCGCTGCGCGGCCGCGTGCATCCCCAGCGTGACGAGCGCGTCGCCGAGCCCCAGGACCGCGAGCTCGCCGAGCGTCGGATCGTCGAGCTCGAGCGGACCGGTGCGCTTCTCCGGCACCGGCGACGCCGTGTTTCCTTGGGCTGCTCGCGACGGCGACCGGGTCCATCTGCTTCGCGTGAACGACGTCCCGGCCGAGCCGCTCTACGCGCACTTCGTCGGCGGGGTGCTCGTGCGTAACCTCGAGGAGGTGCCGAGCGGATGGACGCTCGATCCCGCTGCGCCCTTCGCGGAGGTGGGCGCGGCAATCGCGGTCGATCGTCGGTCTACCCGGTGAACCGCAGCGATGCGCAACGAACCTTGCGGAATACGGACCGAGAGATCGTGATGGGCGCCTCCGGAGCCGGCTGCGCCGTCTCCTCCGGCGGCTCCGCGAGCCGCTTCGCGTCTCGCTCCGCGCGCGCCGAGCCCCTGCGGGTCTCGCCGCGACCGCCCGAGCCCTTCGGTCTCGGGCCGAGCCGCGCCCCTGAGGCGGCGAGACGCTCCAGCGACGATCGAGAGATCGTCGAACTGGCAGGCGCGTCCGCATGACCGGCACGTTTGCGATGTAGAGCCAGCCGTTGTGAAGGAACCGCTCGACCAACCAACGAGCGTCGTAGCCCTCGCGCACGCGCAGGCCGAGCTCTTCAGCCGCGCGATGAGTGCGGGTCGCAACCGGCCGCTCGCGCTCCATGCCCGACGGGACGACGGTTCGCTGGTCGAGTGTGTCGTGAAGCCCTCGGCGCGCCTCACGCTGCCGCCCACGGAGTACCTGTTCGAGTGGCTCGGTGCCGCGATCGGGCGCGCGCTCGGCGTGAACGTTCCGGAGCCGCTGGCGGTCGAGATCACGAGCGCGTTCGCGCAGTCGGTTGACGACGCGGATGCGCGGTCGATCCTCTCTCGGTCCATCGGTCTCGCGTTCGGCTCGACGTACGAGAAGGGCTTCACGCAGCGTCCTATCGACGGTGCTCCGCGAGGAAGCCGCGCGGGTGATCGCGTTCGACGTCTACGTGCACAACGCCGACCGGCGCTTCGACAACGCCAACCTGTTCGTGGCCAGAGACCAGTTCCTGGCCTTCGATCACGAGCAAGCGTTCGCGTTCCTCTACGCGATCGGTGGGTCGGACCCGGTCGACGACGAGTGCGCGGACATCCTCGGACGGCACGTGCTGCGTCCGCTCCTCCGCGGCGGAATGCCGAGCCTCGACGACCTCCTCGCGCGGGTGGAGAGGTTGGATGACGGCTTCTTCGAGGCCGTGCGCGTGGACGGAGGGCGCTGCAGTTGGCAAGATCGATCGGGTGATCGACGTCCTCCGACGGCGAAGGGACGCGGCGCCGCGTTGGGTGCCGCGCGTGGCAGCGTGGGTGGCCCGGTGACGAACGACATGAAGCGACCCTGTCAGGCGGTGATCATCCGCGTCGCGCCCGACCCGGCGAGCGGCGAGGTGCTCAACGTCGGCGTCGTGCTTCACGCACCCGAGCACCGCTACCTCGGCGCGCGCTTCACGAGCACCTGGAAGCGCGTCACCGATGCCTTCCCCGATGCCGACCGCGTTCACCTCGGCCGCATCGCCAGCTCGATTCGCCACGCCTGCGAGTCGGCGTACCCCGGAGCGCAGCTCGACCTCGCATCCCCGCCCGATGCCATCGTGGCCGCCGTGCGCGCCATCGTGCCGGAGGACGATGCGTCGCTTCTCCTCTCGCGGCCGCTGAGCGGCCTCACCGCGGATCCCGAGCGGACGCTCGGCGAGCTGTTCGAGCGCTACGTCGTTCGAGGCGAGCCCGCGGAGCGACGGCAATCTCGGGCGGACGCCGACGTCTGGCGCGGCATCGCGCCGGTACTCGCGGAGCGCGGCGTGCTGGCGCGCCTGCATCAGCACGTGCTTCGTGGCCGCCACCACTACGAAGAGCGCTTCGACTACGCTTGGAAGAACGGCAGATGGCACGTGGCGCGGCCGCTTTCTCTGGACCTCGTCGACGGTCAGGACATCGTCCGCAAGGCCGCCGAATGGACGGGGCGCGTGCGCGTCCTCGACCCGATCGCGCAGCACACGACGGTCATCTTGGTGGTTGGCCTGCCGGGAGGGGGCGCGAGTGGAGGCGCCAAGCGCGCGGCTCAGGACGGCCTCGGGCTCCTGCGCGAGCAGCTCGCCGACGAGGAGATCGCCGAGGTGCTCGTCGAGGGGGATGCGCCGAGGCTCGCGGATCGGATCGCGAGCGATCTGGCGCACGCGGCGGCGGAGGCCGAGTAGGTAGCTGGCGTCGTGATGGGCGCCTGGGTCGGTGGCACAACAGGTAGTTCGCTGGCGTCAATCGTTGGCGCGCGGGCGCGCGTGCACCTCCTGGCTGCTACGCTCCCCCCCGTGCCTGTCCGCGCCGTACTCCTCCTCGCCGTCCCCCTCTGCCTGAGCTGTGGCACGCCGCTCACCCAGCTCGTCGCGCTCGTCACCACCGACCTGAGCGTCCCCGACGAGGTCGCCTCGATCCGCGTGCGCTCGCTGCGCGCGGACGCGGACGTCGAGGAGGAGCTCTCGAGCGTGACGGTGCCGCTGAACGGGTCGACCACGCTGCCGCTCGCGGTCGCGGTCGAGCCGGTCGACCTCATGGACATCGGGCGCGTCATCGTCGAGGCCGAGGCGCAGAGCGCGGAGGGGCTGCGGCTCGTCGCGCAGCGCGCGACCACGGAGTTCCGCGAGGGCGAGCAGCTCGCGCTGCCGCTCTCGCTCCGCGAGAGCTGCCGGCGCGTGATGTGTCCCGCCGGGAACACGTGCGGCGAGATGGGGTGCCGCTCGCAGGAGGTCGCGGTCGAGTCGCTCGCGTCTTTCGAGGGGACCCCCGACGCGCCCTGAACGCGATTGGCAATTCCGGCGCGGGTACGTACGCTCCGGGGGCCGTGAGCGGAGAACAGCTACCCCAGCCGGGCGATCTCATCGGAGTTCGCTACCGCATCGAGTCGCTGCTCGGCCAGGGAGGCATGGGCGCGGTCTACGCCGCCCTGAACCAGGCCACCGGGCGCGCGGTCGCGATCAAGTGGCTGCTGCCCGGCGCCGCGCGCTCCAAGGAGTCGCTCGCGCGCTTCCTCTCGGAGGCCCGCGCGACGGCGAAGATCGAGCACCCGAACGTCATCCAGATCCTCGACGTCGGGCAGGACGGCGAGGCGCCCTTCCTCGTCATGGAGCGGCTGCGCGGCGAGTCGCTCGCGGATCGGCTGCAGCGCGGGCCCCTCTCGGTCGAGGAGACGCTCGACACGATCATCGACGCCTGCAAGGGCGTCCACGAGGCCCACAACGAGGGGATCATCCACCGCGACCTGAAGCCCGACAACATCTTCCTCTGCGCGGGCAAGGACGGGAGCCGCCGGCCCCCCAAGGTCCTCGACTTCGGGATCAGCAAGCTCTACGACGACGAGACCGTGCCGGGCGGCGGCGGCGGCGGGCCGATGACCAAGACGGGCATCGCGATGGGCACGCCCTGGTACATGTCGCCCGAGCAGATCAACGCCTCGGGCAAGCCCGACGGGCGCTACGACGTGTACGCGATGGGCGTGGTGCTCTACGAGTGCCTCGCGGGCCGTCCGCCCTACGACGCCGACGGGCTCTTCGAGCTCGTGCAGCAGATCGCTGCGGGCCACGCCCCCCCCCTCCGCGCGCGCGCGCCGCACGTGCCGCCCGATCTCGAGCAGGTGATCGCGCGCGCGATGGCGGCGAACAAGGACTACCGGCACCCGGCGATGAAGGACCTCATCGCGGACCTCGAGGCGGTGCGCGCCCGGATCCGCGCCGGGCAGCCCGCGCCCGCGGCGCCGATGGGGCACCCGATGACCGGCGGGCAGGCCTACCAGACGCCGCCGCCGATGGGGATGTCGCCCGCGCCCATGACGCCGATGCCGACGGGGCCGTACGGCGGGCACCCGGGTCAGTACACGCCGCCCGGGGGTGGCGCGTTCGGGACGCCGCCGCCGATGACCGGCGGGCTCCCGATGGGCACCGCCGGGATGTACACCCACCCGCCGAGCGGGATGATGACGTCCGCGCCCGCGCCCGCGAAGGGGGGGGGCGGGAGCGGGCTCGCGATCGGGCTCGGCATCGGGCTCCTCGCGGTGATGTTCCTCGCGGTCGTCGGGGTCGGCGGCGCGATCTTCGCGTTCTCCGGCGAAGACGACGATAGCGGCGGCGGCGGGACGAGCGGCGGCGGCGGAGGCGGCACGATCGGCGACCTCTCGAACATCGGCGGCGGTCCTTCGACGCCCGAGGCGAACCCGCGCGACCCGACCATCGACGTGACGTTCAGCGGCGGCTGCACGCCGACGTTCAACGCGAGACGCATGGTCACGGGCGGCGGCGGCAACGTGAACGTGATGTCGAGCAACATGGGCGGCCTCACGGGCGCGATCTACATGGGCTTCCCGCAAGGGCCGGGGACCTACCAGCTCTCGACGCAGCACCGCATGGACACGCAGACGGTGATCAACGTGATGGTCGGCCAGGGCATCTGGACGAACATGACGACCGACGTGATGGCCGTGCGCTCCGGGCGCATCCCGGATCCGGTGAGCGGCTCGGTGGAGGTGACCTCCTTCGACTCCGACCTCGCGACCGCCGACATCACCTTCCGCAACGCGACGCTCCAGAGCATGCGCGACGGCTCGACCTGCACGCTCAACGGGCGGCTCGTGGCGCGCGGGACCACGTACGGGATGTGACGTGAGCGACTCGTGGCCGGAGCCGGCCTACGCGATCCGGACCGCGCGCCTCACGATCCGCTGCTACGAGCGCGCGGACGTGCGCCGCGTGCACCCGACGATCCTCGCGAGCCTCGGCGCGCTCCGTCCGTGGATGCCCTGGACGCTGCACGAGCCGATCTCGCTCGAGGAGCGCGCCGAGCAGCTGCGCGCCTTCCGCGCGCGCTTCGACGCGGGCGAGGACTTCATCTACGGGGTGTTCGAGCGCGACGGCGGGATCTTCGTCGGCGGCTGCGGGCTGCACCCGCGGGTCGGGCCCCGCGCGCTCGAGATCGGCTACTGGCTCGTCGAGGAGCGCTGGGGCCGCGGGCTCGGCACCGAGATCGCGGCCGCGCTGACGCGCGTCGGCGTCGAGCGCATGGGCGCCGAGCGGATGGAGATCCGCGTGGTCCCCCACAACGCGCGCAGCCTCGCGATCCCACGGCGGATCGGGTACACCGAGGAAGGGACGTTGCGGGGCGTGCTCCCGCGCGTGCTCGGCCCCGACAAGGACGACCTCGTGGTGTTCGGCATGCTCGCGCCCGAGCTCCGGGGGAGCCAGGCCGCGCGGGTGGCGATCGAGACGGAAGGGTTCGCGACGTGATGCGCGAGGTGGTGCTGCGGGGCCGCGGGCCGAACACGATGACGGTCGAGTCGCTGCGCGCCTTCGCCGACGAGGTCGCGGCGCGGCCGGCGGAGCCGCTCTTGCTCTACGGCGAGGGCGCGGCCTTCAGCGCGGGGCTCGATCTGAAGGCGCTCGCGGAGGGTGACCCGCGCGCGGTGACCGACGAGATCGAGCGCGCGGTGACGCTGCTCTTCCATCATCCGGCGCCGACGGTGGCGGCGGTGAACGGCCACGCGGTCGCGGGCGGGTGCCTCCTCGCGCAGGCGTGCGATCTGCGCGTCGCGACGGACGACCCGAGCATCAAGATCGGGATGACCGGGGTCGCGCTCGGGATCACGTACCCGCCGGTGGTGATGCGGATCCTCCGGCACCGGCTGCCCTCGCACACCATCGAGCGCGTGATCCTCGGCGCCGAGCGCCACGACCCGCGCGGCGCGCTCGCGCTCGGGCTCCTCGACGAGGTGGTGCCCGACGCGATCGCGGCGGGCCGCGAGCGGCTGGCGCGGCTCGCCGCGCTCCCGCGGCACGCGTACGCCGAGGCCAAGCGCGCGCTCCGCGAGGGCGCGCTCGAGGTCGAGGCGCACGAGCGCACGCGGTTCGAGGCTGCGGCCGAGGAGGCGTGGGACCCGTCCCGCTTCGGCAGTCCTCGACGCGGGTGAGCCGCCTCTGGTATCTGAGAGCCATGACGCACGCGGTCTCCGCGATGGCCACCTGGGTCGGCGCCCTCTCGCGTGGGGGGCTCCTGCTCGGTCAGGCCGAGGAGGAGGGCGCGGAGCTCGCGCTCTTCGTGCTCGGCGAGGACGAGCTCGTGGCGCTGCGCGAGTGGTTCGCGTCGCAGCCGGCCGAGGTCGTCGACCGCGAGCGCAGGGGCGCGATCCACGCGTGCATCTGGATGGCGCACGCGGACCGCGACGTGGCGCCCGAGGAGGTGGAGCTGTTGCGCTCGATCGTGGACGCGAGCGAGCTGCCCGGCGTGGTGCAGGACGAGTTGCTCGCTGCGATCGACGCGCCGCTCGACGCCGCCGCGATCGCGAGGGAGCTCACCCAGCCGGGCCTGCGCGAGCTCGTCCTCGCGCTGACCCTGACGCTCGCGCAGTCCGACCACCGCCTCGACGCCGAGGAGCAGACGGCGTTCGAGGAGCTCGCCCGCGCCTTCGGCGTCTCCTCGGAGCGCGCCGCGGCCATTCGCGTGCGCATCGCGGAGGCCTAGCTCGTGCGGGCGTGCGCGATCGGTCCGCTCCTCGCGCTGCTCGTGAGCTCGTGCGGGGATCCGGCGCCGCCGGACGGCGGGCTCGACGCGCCCGAGCCCGAGGACCTGGTCTTGGAGGCGCTCCCCGATCCGAGCGAGCTCGCCGCGTGCACCGACGCCCCGCCGCCCGCGGGGGTCGCGCGCGCCAAGCACGTCACCTGCCCGCGCGAGCTCGGCACCCCGGGCGCGCTGACGATGGGACGGATCGGCGACATCGTCCTCGAGAACGCGCGCGCGCGCTTCGTGGTCCGCACCGGCGACGGCGCGGCGAGCACCATCGGCGCTCCGCCGGGCGGGCTGGTCGACGCGGCGCTCCACGACGGGCCCGATCTCTTGAAGGAGCTCTTCCCGCTCTTCGACCTCGTGAGCATGGGCCCGACCGCGATCGAGGTCGTCGACGCGGGCGGCGACGCCGAGGCGCGCGTGCGCGTGCTCTTCGCGGACGCGTCGATCGCGCTCGTCGACACCGTGCTCCCCGACGTCGGGCGCGCGGTGCGCCTGCGCGGGCAGCTCGACTACGTCCTCTACGCCGACGAGGACCTCCTCACCGTCGAGCTCTCGCTGACCCCCGAGGTCGGGCTCGGGCGGAGCGGGGCCGCGGTGGGCGTGCTCGCGCTGATCGGCGGCGGCGAGCACTTCGCGCCGGGGATCGGCGTGCTCGACGACGAGCACCTCGGCGGGCCCGGGGCGACCGTGATCGTGGAGCGCCCCGAGGGCGCGCTCGGGGTGTCGCTCCCCGCCGAGGAGGTGGGCATCACGCACATCGAGACGATCCAGATGATCCGCGGCGCGCGCGCGACCTTCACGCGCGGGGCCCTCACCACGTTCGAGGCGCGGGTCGCGCTCGGCGCGACCGCCGCCGACGTCGCGCGCCTCGTGCTCGACGGCGATCCGGTCACCGTCACCGGCGCGCCGGGCGATCGGGTGCTCGCCGCGGCGGCCGACGGAACGCCCTGGCTGCGCACCGCGATCGGGGCCTCCGGCGAGGTCACCTTCCCCGCGCCTCCCGGCGCGGGCGCGACGATGACCCCCGGCTTCGGGCCGTTCTTCGAGGCGCCCTCGGTGCCGCTCGGCGGGGCGCTCCCGGCGCCGCCCGCGGGGACCCTCGCGGTCGCGGCCACCGTCGGCGCCGGCGACCCGGGCGCCCCCGTGCGCGTCACGGTGCAGCGCAGTGGGGAAGAGATCTTGCGGGCGGTCGCGACGGGCGAGCGCGCCTTCCGCCTCCCGCCCGGCGACCACCGGGTCACCGTGAGCCACGGGCTCGAGCACGACGCGCTCACGATGGAGCTCGCGCTCGCGGACGGCGCGACGGAGCGCCTCGAGCCGCTCCTCGCCACCGCGATCGACACCGACGGCTGGGTCTCGGTGGATCTCCACCTGCACAGCGACTTGTCGACGGACAGCGTCCACCCGATCGAGGACGCGGTGCGCCTCCTCGCCGCCGAGGGCGTGCAGGCCGCCGCGGCGACCGATCACGACTTCGTGACCGACTACGCGCGGATCGCGGGGCTCGCGGGCGTCACCGGGCTCGCGTTGGTCCCCGGCGTCGAGGTCTCGACGACGACGTACGGGCACATCAACGGCTACCCGCTCGTGCTCCGACCGGAGCGCACGGCGAACGGCGCGCCCGAGTGGTTCGACCTCGAGGAGCCCACCGGCGTGTTCGCGGCGCTGCGCGAGGCGGGCGACGCGTCGCTCGGCGGAGCGCTCGTCCAGATCAACCACCCGCGCCTCGGCGACGCGTCGTTCTTCGGCGCGCGGGCGCTGGATCGCGAGGCGGGCACGCTGCTCGATCCGGCGGACCTCGCGTTCGACGTGATCGAGGTGTGGAACGGCTACACGAGGGGGGGCAACGAAGATTCCTTCCTCGACTTCCTCGCGCTCCTCGCGGCCGGGCACCGCTTCACGATGGTCGGCAACAGCGACTCGCACGTCCCGGATCGGCCCCCCGGCTCGCCGCGCTCGTTCGTGCGCGTCGCCGACGAGGCGGGGTGGGACTGGGCGGAGCTGCGCGCGGGCCTCGCGGCCGGCGACGTGACGGTGGCGGCCGGCGCGTTCGTCACCGCCGAGCTCGCGGGCCCCGCGAGCGGCGACTCCGTGCCGGTCCACGTGATCGCGCAGGCGCCGCCGTGGGCCGCGGTCGACCGGCTCCGCGTCTACGCGGGCCGCGAGGCGACCGTGGACCGCCCGATCCCGGCGTCCTCCGAGCGCGTGCGCCTCGACGAGGTGATCGACGTGCCGCTCCGCGGCGCGGGCATCGTGGTGGTGCGGGTCGACGGAACGAGCGCGCCCGAGCCGATCCATCACTTCCCGCCCGTCGGCGTCACGAACGCGCTGTTCCTCCCCTGAGATCGCGGGAACCCGAGCGACGAACCGTCGTCTGACCCGCCATGCAGGCGGACGACTACGAGCGCGCGCACATGTACATCGACGGGCCGGTGCGGTTCCGCGACCGGCAGAGCAGCAAGCTCGGCTTCGCGTTCGCGGCGGGGTTGCCCATCGTGATCGGGGGCATGGTCGCCTTCGAGCTCGACGGGGGCGTCGTCGCGTTCATGAGCGTGATCGGCGCGCTCGGCGTCGCCGTGGACCTGGCGCTCTCGAGCTATCGCGTGGTGGTCACGAGCCAGACCCTGCACGTGCAACACGGCTTGCGCATCGAGAGGATCCCGGTCGCCTCGATCGAGCGCGTGACCGTCGCGCCACATCGGCGAGGCGATCGCCTCTTCGGGCGCGGCCCGTACGAGCAGTCGCCCGATGGAACCGTGCGTCGCTACCGCAAGGAGTGGCTGAAGACCACGGTGCGCGTGGAGTGGCGCCTCCACGGCCAGCGGCGCACCGCGATCCTCGGCACCGATCGCGCGGACGAGCTCGCCCTCGCGCTCGCGCGGGCGCGCCGTGCACCGTCGCTCGTGCGCGTGGAGGCCGAGGCCCTCGAGGAGGTCGAGGCGCTCCTCAGCGGAGGGGCAGTCGCCACGTCCACTCGAAGGCCTGCTCGGTCCGGCCCGTCACCCTGACCGCGACGCCGCCGTCCTCGACGAGGCCCGCCTGGAACCAGCGAAACGGCACGGCGCGCAGCTCGGGCGGCCACTCGATCGGGATGGTCTCGAGGACCTCGCCGTCGCTCACGCGTACCCGACGCGCTTCGAAGGGCGGGTCACCGGGGATCCAGCAGAGCGCGAGGAGCTCGCCCTCGTGCTCCGCGAGGGCTCCCAGCACCCTCCAGGGTCGCGACCAGCAGTGGGTCCCTGCGGGACCGACGCAGTGGAGCTGCGGCTGGTGCGAGGTCCCCCCCTTGGCGTGCTCGCCGTCGGTCGACGCGAAGAGGTGCCCCGCGCGCACCTCGGGCACGGCCATGCCCGCGTAGAGAAGACCGTCTCCGTCGGTGACGACGAGCTCGCACTCCCACGCCACGTGCCCTGCGCGGTGTGCGACCAACTTGATCGTCGACCAGGAGCCCGGCGCGCAGGTCACGTCGAGATCGCCGAACCGGACGGCACCCGAGAACAGGCCTCGCACCTCACCGAGCAAGCGCGCGGCGCGCCTTCTGGACGAGCTCCGCGGGCGAGAAGGGCTTGGTCAGGTAGAAGCGGGCGCCCGCGTTGATCCCCTCGACCAGATCCTTCGGGAGGTTCTTCGCCGTGACCATCACGATGGGGATCTTCCCGAGCGATCGGTCGCCCTTCACGAGGCGCGAGAGGGCGAAGCCGTCGAGCTTGGGCATCATCACGTCGGTCACCACGAGGTCGGGCCGCCGGTCGACGAGCGTCTCGAGCGCCTCCTCGCCGTCGCTCGCGGTGACGACGTCGCCGAGCGCCGCGAGCATCGTCGCCATCATGCGCCGCGTGTCGTAGTCGTCCTCGACGACGAGGATCAGGGGCCGGCGCTCGGCCGGTTCGAGGGGTTGCATTCGAGGGACCTACCGCAGCGCGAAGGTAGGCGCGCGCGGCGGTCCCGCCAGCTCAACGGGGGCGGACCACCCCGAAGCCGCCGACGGGGGCGCCGCGCGGCGCCACGCGACGCTCGGGCGCGGCCGCGCGCGGCGGATCGGCGCGGCGCGGCGGCGGATCCGAACGCTGCACGCGCGGGGCGGGCGCCTCGTAGCGCGGGGCCTGCTGGACCGGCGCCTCGTAGCGCGGGGCGGGCTCGTAGCGTGGGGTGACGACGCGGGGCGTGGAGTCGTATCGCGGGGTGACGACGCGGGGCGCGGGGTCGTACTGCGGGGCGCGCTCGACGCGGGGCGCGGGGTCGTATTGCGGGGCGCGCTCGACCCGCATCGGCTGCGTGGGCACCGGGCGCACGACGCGCGGCCCGCGCGGGCCCGCCCACACCGGCTCGGGCGCGCGGACGACGGGGGGGGGGGCCGAGGTCACGGGGCCGTCGACGCGGTACGCGCCGCGCCCACGCCGATCGAGCACCACGGTCTCGCGCGGCGGCGGCGCCTCGACCAGCGGCGCGCGCGCGGGCCCGCGCGCGATCACCGTCCCGCCACGCGCTTCGGGGATCCCGTCGCGCACGACGACGCGCCCGCCCTCGGCGGAGCGCACGCCCGCGCCGGGCGGGCCGCGGTGCGGGCGGACGCCCGCGGTGCCCGCGACCGCGCGGCGCACGCCGCGATCGTGCAGCCACCGCCGGCCGGGGCGCGCGTTCATGGGGCGGCCGGTCGCGTACACCGTCGGTGCGTACGTCGGCTCGACCGCGTAATACGCCACGCTGTCGTAGAGGAGGTAGGTCGACTCGACGAAGATCCAGTAGGGCGTCGGATCGGGGTAGTAGCCGACCATGCGCGGCGCCCAGCCGACGTACTGATCGGTCTCGCGCCACTCGACCCACGCGGGCGACCACTCGGTGTCGGGGATCCACGCCCAGCGGCCGTCCTCGAGCACCGCCCACGAGCCGTAGTGACAGACCGCCCAGCCGATCGCGTCGTAGCTGACCCACACGAGGTCCTCGCCGCTCTCGGCCCAGTGCCCGTTGCGGTAGGGCCGGTAGTCCGGGTCGTGCGGGAGGAACACCTGGCCGTACTGCGGGTGCTGGAGCCACTGGCCGTAGGGCGCGAGCTCCTGGAGGAACACCGAGATCTCCACGCGGCCCTCCGCCGGCGCGGGCGACGCCCCGTACACGGGCGGCGGCGCCGCGACGTACTCCGTGGTGCCGACGTCGCCGTACTCGAGGGCGCCGTACTCGACGGAGCCGCAGGCGGTGAGGAGAGCGACCGAGGCGAGGGCGAGGCGGCGCATACGACTCAAGGCTGAGGCCTTCTCGGGCCGCGTTCACCTCCAAAATACGGCCGCTCGCGTCGAAAGACCGAGCGCTCAGGGCGGAGAATCGGGGAGCTCGGCGAGGAGCGCGCGCATCTCGTCGACCGCGGGGACCGGCACGTCGGCCGCGCCCCAGGCCCGGATCACCCGCTCGGCGAGCTCGCGCGCGCGCGCCGTCTCCCCGCGCGCGGCGGCTCGGCGCGCCGCGAGCGCGTGCCCCGCGTGGATCCCCGCGAGCTCGTTGCGCTCCATCCACCGCTCGAGCAGCGAGTCGAGCAGCTCGAGCTCGCCCGCGCGCTCGAACGCGCTCGCGTCGAGGAGCGGGTGCCCGCGCCGGACGAGCGTGCGCCACGCGAGCACCGCGCCCGCGTCGTCGCCCGCGACGTGGCGCTCCGCGCCGTCGAGGAGCGCCTCCGCGTTCGAGCGGCGACCCGCGGGACCCGCCCGCTCCTCGCGCAGCGCGCGGAGCCGCGCGAAGCAGGGGGCGCGCAGCGCCTCGCTCGCGCGCATGCAGATCGCGATCGCCGACACCTCGTAGTGCGGCTCGCTCGTCACCAGCCGATGCGGCTCCGCGAGGACGAAGCGCTGCGCCAGCGGATCCGCGGCCTCCGCCTCGCGCCCGAGGAACGACGCGAGCGCCATGAAGGTCTCGACCGAGTCGGTGTCGCCGTGGATGAAGTAGCCGAGGCGCTCGCGCTCCGCGAGCACCGCGGCGAGCCGGTCGAACGCGCCGCCGAACTCGCCCTCGCTCATCTCGACGCGCGCGCGCAGGTACTCGCCCGCGATGCGCAGCTCCGGCCCCGCGGTCGCGTAGCGCGCCGCGATCGCGCGGACCTCCTCGCGGCGATCGACCTTGAGGAGCTGCTGCGCGAGGTAGATGCCATAGAGCGGCAGATCGCCGCCGCTCAGGTACGCGCGCCGCAGCCACGGGATCGCGCGCTCGGGGCGGCGCTCGGGCAGCGCGAGGGTGCGCCACGCCTCGGGCCGACCGGGCAGCCACGCGGCGAGCGCG
>JAYRVK010001335.1:0-23094 GCA_041918555.1 Sandaracinaceae bacterium | reverse complement strand
GAGGCGCTCGCGCGCGGCGCGGGCGAACGCCGGCGGATCCGTGATCTCCTGGACGCCCACGATCGGCGCGTCGAGCGCACGGATCGCGTCGAAGGCACCGGCGATCTGGCGCTCGTCGCGCGGGAAGTTCTCGATGTTGAAGGTGGCCACGCGGAGCTCGGGGTCGTCGGTCCCCGCGAGCGCGAAGAGCGCGAGCGCGACGAGCGCGAGCGTTGCGACGACGCGCCGGCGATGGAGCGAGGCTGCGCGAAGGCACAGGCCGAGGATCGATCGGGGTCGAGTCGCGAGGCTCACGAGGGCACCCTACGAGAGTCTACGTGCCGCGCGAAGCACAGGTTCCCCGACGACGCCCGATCGGCCTGGGCGCGATGCGCCTCTCGACCGCGCCGGACCGCCCCGACGAGGCGAGCGCGCTCGCGCTGCTGGAGGCCGCGATCGAGGCGGGGGTGACGCTGATCGACACCGCGCACGCTTACGGCGCGGACGACGCCGAGCTCGGCCACAACGAGCGGCTCGTCGGGCGAGCGTGGCGCGAGGGCGTGGAGATCGTGACGAAGGTCGGGATGCGCCGCCCGAAGGGGCGCTGGGTCCCCGACGGACGCAAGAGGACGATCCTCGCGCAGGCCGAGGCGAGCGCGGAGGCGCTGGGTCGCGTGCCGGACGCCGTGCTGCTGCACGCGGTCGATCCCGCGACCGACCTCGCCACGAGCGCGCGCGCGCTCGCCGAGGTGCTCGAACGCGGTCTCGCCCGCGCCGTGGGCGTCTCGAACGTGCGCATGCACGAGCTCCGGATCGCGCGCGCGCACGCCCCGATCGCGCTCGCCGAGCTCGCGGTCTCGCCGTTCGACGAGGACGCGGTGCGCGGCGGCGTGGTCGAGCGCTGCCTCCAGGACGGCCTGCGCGTGCTCGCGCACTCGCCGCTCGGCGGTCCGAAGCGGGCACCGAGACTGACCAAGCACGTCGTCTTGCGCCCCATCGCGGAGTCGCACCACGCGAGCCCGGGCACGATCGCGCTCGCCTGGCTCCGCGGCCTGCACCCGCGCCTGTGCCCGATCCCCGGCGCGCGGCGGCTCGAGACGGTGCTCGCGGCGGCCCGCGCGGCGCGGCTCGAGCTCGGGCACGAGGAGCGCGCGCGGCTCGACGCCGCGTTCGCGGTGGGGCGGCTCCTGCGCGTCCCGAGCCAGGATCGCCGGCCCGAGCCGGGCGGCGCGGAGGTCGTGCTCCTCGTCGGGATCCCCGGCGCGGGCAAGAGCACCGCGGCGCGGCGCTGGGTCGAGCGCGGCTACGAGCGGCTCAACCGGGACGAGCTCGGCGGCACGCTGGCCGGGATCGCCGCGCGGCTCGGCGAGCGGCTCGCGGCGGGCGCGGCCCGAGTCGTCCTCGACAACACCTACGCCACGCGCGCGCAGCGCGACCTCGTGATCGACACCGCGTGGCGACACGGCGCGAGCGTGCGCTGCGAGCACCTCGACACTCCGCTGGGGGAGGCGCAGATCAACGCGGTCGATCGGATCGTGGAGAAGCACGGGACGTTGCTCTCCCCGGCCGAGCTCGCGCGCGCCGCGAAGCGCGACCCGCACACCTTCGACCCGAGGGCGCAATTCCGTTTTCGCGATGCGTTCGAGCCGCCCGCCGAGGACGAGGGCTTCACGCGCGTCGAGGTCGTGCCGTTCGAGCGCGCGCCGCGACCGGGCCACGAGCGGGCGGGGATCGTCTGCGACGTGGCCGCCCTCGACCGGGTGGATCCCGCGGGCGAGGGCCCCGTGCTCGCCCTCGCGTGGCTCCCCGCGTCCGACGAGGCGGCGCGGGCCGCGCTGCGCGCGCGCGTCCCCGCGGCGTTCGCGCTCGGGATCTGCGAGCACCCGGCGGGGCCGCCGATCTGCTGGTGCCGGCGTCCGCTCCCGGGCCTGGTCGTGGCGTGGATGCGGCGCGAGCGGATCGACCCGCGGCGCTCGCGGTATCTCGGCGCCTCGAGCGCCGACGCGACGCTCGCGGCGCGCCTGGGCATGGAGTACGAGGACACATCGCGCTGAGGCCGGCGTATCCTGGGATCGTCACGTGGGTGGGCTCCTCGTCATCGCGCTGCTCGCGGCCCTCGGGCTCGGCGTCGCGGTCCGCCTCGCGCTCCTCGTCGCGCGCCGCCGCACCGCGCGCCGGCTCCTGCGCCGGCCGCCCTCGCCGATCGCCACGCTGCGCGAGGGCGACCTCGTGCGCATCGAGGGTCGCGTCGCGGTCGACGGGACGCCGCTCTTGCGCTCGCCGATCGAGGATCGGCCCTGCGTCGGCTACTACCTCGGCGTCGACTACTTCGACGCCGCGCGCCACCACGTCCCGCAGTGGTTCCCCGTCGGCGAGGAGACGGTGGTCGTCCCCTTCCGCGTGATCGGCGACGAGGGCATCGCGATCGAGGTCGACGCCGACCGCTTCGACGTCGAGGTGCACTTCGTCGAGGGCGGCCGCGTGCTCGATCCCCCGCCCGAGCGCGTGCGCCCCGTCTTGACGCGCGCGGGCTGCCGCCGCTTCGCGGAGGGACGCAACCTCTCGTACGTCGAGGTCCCGATCGAGCCGGGCGCGCGCGTCTCCCTCGTCGGCCGGGTGCTCCGCCCCGCGAGCGCCGGAGACGGCGCGTACCGGCGCTCGACCCGCGGCGCCGCGCTCGGCCCGCTCCGTGAGGACGAGCCGATCCGGCTCGATCTGCGGGCGGGCCCGGCTCAGTCGGCGGTCGCGCCGGCCTCGATCCACGCCTCGATCGACTCGACGCGCGACTCGCTCAGGTAGCTCCCCGCGTTCGGCATGCGCGAGCCGCACACGCGGCCGTCGGGCCCCGTGCCGCGCAGCTTGTGGACGAGGAGCGAGGCGGCGGGATCGCCGGGCACCACGCGCGCGAGGCCCGAGGTGCCGCAGAGCCGGCCGCTCGCCGGCGCGAGGAGCGCCGCGCGCGCGGTCTCGGGTGTGCTCATGTCGAGCATCCCCGCCTGGGTCACGCCGTCGTGGCACATCGTGAACGCGCACGAGCGCTGGATGATGCGCGGGTAGATCGCGCTCCACACCGGCTCGACCGGCGTCGTCTCGATCGCCTCGGCGAGCTCGCCGACCGTGGGGTCGTTGCCGTCGGCGCGCGGGAGCGTGCGCTCGACCACGGGCGCACCGCACGCGAGCCAGTTGCGCACGATGTCCCGCGCCTCGTCGGTCGTGATCGAGGGCAGCGGCGGGCCCTCGCGCGCGCCCTCGGGCACGCGCTGGTACTCCGGCCGGCCGATCGGCACCTCGTTCACGTCGGGCGGCGGCATCGTGCCGCCGTGGACCTGCGTCCAGAGGTGCTCGCGAAGGTAATACGCGTTCGCCTGCGCACGGCCCAGCCGCGCGAGCGAGGGCTCGTCGACGTCGGGCGTGACCGACGCGAGCCGCAGATCGAGGTCGAGCCCCGCGGGCGCGCCGAAGCGATCCTCGGGGAGGATCCCCTCGCTGTGGCAGAACCCGCCGGCGCCGCAGGACTGGACGATCAGCGCTTGGCCCTCGAACGCCGGCGTGCCGTCGTCGTAGACGATCGCGCGCGCGGCCGCCTCGTCACACACCCCGAGGTCCGGTGCGCAGCCGAGCGCGAGGAGCGCGAGCGAGGCGGGCGGAGCGAGTCGCCGCATGGGCGCGAAGACTGATCGCTCGTGCGCGCCGCCGCCACCGCGATCCGCGCGATCCGCTCGGGGCGGCCGACGCGCAGCGTCGCGGTCCTCGCTCGCTCCCCGCGCTCGGGCGAGCTAAGCACCCGCGCGCATGATCCCGCGGACGCTCGCGCTCGCGATGCTCGCCCTCGCGGTCCCCACGGCGGCCAGCGCGCAGACCCTGGGCCTCGCGCCGTTCACCGGGCCGCGCGCGCCCGCGATCCGCGGCTCGGTGCGCGACGCGCTCGAGGCGCGCGGCGCCACGGTGGTGGACGCGGAGGGCGGCGACGTCGACGGCGTCGTGCGCGGCGCGATCACGGGTCGGCGAGCGAGCCCGCGCCTCGCGCTGACGCTCGTGGATCGGAGCGGCGCCGAGCGCGCGAGCGAGACCGCGCGCGTCCCCGCGGGGCGGCGCGGCGCCCGCGCGATCGCGGCCGCGGTCGCCGCGCTCCTCGAGGCCGCGGGCGAGCTCGCGCCTGCCTCCGCCGATGCGGCCCCTCCTGCCCGAGCGCGAGAAGACGCCGCGCCCGCGCGCGAGGCCGCACCCGCCGACGCGGCGCCCCCCCCCTCCGAGACGCCGGGGCGTCGGGACGCGCGCCCGTACCTGCACGCGCTCGTCGGCCTCTCGCTCCGCAACCGCGAGCTCAGCGTGGAGCTCTCGACCGGGCGGCTCGTCCACGCGGTGCCGCTCTACCCCGAGGTCCTCGGCGAGCTGCGCGTGCACCCGCTCGCCGGCGCGGGCGACCCGCTCCTCGCGGGTCTCCGCGTGCGCGCGCGCTTCGCGTACGCGCTCTTCTTCGAGTCGGAGACGCCGAGCGCGCAGGTGATCGGCGGCGCCGCGTGGAGCGCGGAGGGCGACCTGGCGTGGCACGTGCCGCTCGATGAGGGCGTCGTCGAGCTCGGCCCGCTCCTCGGCGGCGGCTTCGCGAGCTACGGCCTCGACGACAACGCGTTCCTGCCGACCGTCGACTACGGCGCCTTCGACGCGCGCGCCGCGCTGCGCATCCGCGCGATCGACGAGCGCCTCGTGATCCGCGCCGAGGCCGGCTACCGGCTCGGGATCGGCAGCGGCGCGCTCGCCGACGCGTTCGGCACGCCGATCGGGCACGGCGTGGTGGTCGAGGGTGGCCTCGAAGGAATGTTGCCCTTCGACCAGAACGTGGGCCTGAGCTGGATGGCGGCGCTCGAGTGGAGCCACGCGTGGCTCGGCTTCGAGGGAAACGCCGCGCAGGAGCTCGCGGCCGGCGGCGAGGAGCGCTTCGTGCGCGCGCGGCTCGGCGTCGGGATCGCGACTCGCTGATTCTCCCGACGGCGAGTCGTGCTACGTACGGAGCTGCGATGCGCCTCCGACCGCTGTTCGCGATCGTGCTCATCATCCCCTCGATGCTCGCCGGATGTCGGGGCGAGGTGTACGAGGACGGCCCCGACCGCCCCGGCCGCGCGCTGCGCTGCGGTGAGGGCGACGCGCTCCCCGCCGACGCGCCGATCCGCCGCCTCTCCGATCGCGAGTACCGCGCGACGGTCGCCGATCTCTTCGCGCCGCTCGAGGTCCCGCAGGTCTCCTTTCCCGAGCGCGTGACGCGCGGCCGCTTCGACACGGGCGCGGAGGATCAGGTGGTCTCGCCGCTCTGGGTCGAGCGCAGCCAGGCGAACGCCGAGACGATCGCGGAGCGCGCGGTCGCGGACCGGGGCTGGATGGCGTGCGGCGCGCGCGACGCGACGAGCTGCGCGCGCGAGGTGCTGCCCGAGCTGTTCTCCCGCGCGTACCGGCGGCCGCTCGACGAGGGCGAGCGCACCGCGATCGCGGCGTTCTACGACACGAACCAGGCGCAGTTCGGCGAGGCGGACGCGCTGCGCATGACGCTCGAGGCGCTCCTGATCTCGCCGGACTTCCTCTACCGGCCCGAGCTGCTCGGCGCGGGCGAGGCGCCCGAGGGCTTCGTCGCGCTGAGCGATCACGAGCTCGCGACGAGGCTCTCCTACATGCTGTGGGGCACGATGCCCGACGCGGAGCTGCGCCGCGCGGCCGACGCGGGCGAGCTCGCGACCGGCGGGCTCGAGGCGCAGGCGCGGCGCCTGCTCGGCGATCCGCGCGCGCGCGGGGTGACGCGTGCGTTCTTCGAGCAGTGGCTCGAGCTCGCGCGCCTCGAGACCGCGCACTCGGACGCGTTCCCAGAGTTCGACGCGGCGATGCGGAGCGATCTGCGCGAGTCGGTCCTGCGCTTCACCGAGGACGCGTTCTGGGAGGCCCGCTCCTACGACGCGCTGATGGGCGGGAGCTACGGCTACGTCAACGATCGGCTCGCGAGCGCCTTCAACGTCGCGCCGCCCGGCGGCGAGGCGCTCACCCGCGTCGAGCTCGATCCGACCCAGCGCGCCGGCATCCTCACGCAGCCGGGCTGGCTCGCGTCGGGCACCCACGGCGTCGCGCACTCGCCGATCGTCCGCGGCCTGTTCGTCGTGCGCAACGTACTCTGCGGGACGATCGATCCTCCGCCGGCGGACGTGAACACCAACCTGCCGGAGGACATCCCCGCCGAGATCCGCACGACGCGCCAGCTCATCGAGGAGACCCACGGCACGACCGAGTGCGCGGCCTGCCACGCGCGGATCGACGGGGCGGGCTTCTCGTTCGAGCGCTACGACGCGATCGGCCGCTTCCGCACGATGGAGAACGGCGCGGAGGTGGATCCGAGCGGCGTGATCCTCGGCGCGGGGGACGCGAACGGCGAGTACTCGGACGCGCTCGCGATGATCACCGCGTTCGAGGGCTCCGAGCGCGTGCGCGAGTGCATGGTCCGCCAGATCTACCGCTTCTCGATGGGCCGCGCCGATCAGGCCGGCGACGCGTGCCAGGTGCGCGAGCTCTCGGACACGCTCGGCGAGCACCGCGACACGACGGAGCTCCTGGTCGCGATCGCGACGAGCCCGTCGTTCCTCTACCGCCCGGAGGTGAGCGAATGAGCAAGCTCGGACGCCGCGATCTCCTCCGCGGCCTCGGGGTCGGCGCGGCCGCCCTCGGGCTCGGGCTCGGGCGCATCCCGAGCGCGCTCGGTCAGACCGAGCGGCCTCCCAAGCGCGTGATCTTCTTCTACGGGGGCTCGGGCTCGCGGCCCGGGCTCTGGGAGCCGCGCGGCGGCGAGACGGACTGGACGCTCGCCGACGTGCACCAGCCGCTCGCCGCGCACCGCGATCGGCTCACCTACGTCGGGAACCTCCACATGCTGAGCGCGGAGAGCGATCCGACGCCGCCCGCGAACGCGCACATCGACGGCGGGACGCACGCGATGACCGCGGCGCCCCGGATGACCGCGGATCGCGCGGGGGCTATCTCGATCGATCAGGCGATCGTGCGCGCGCTCGAGGCGGCGGGGCAGGTCACCGCGGTCCCGAGCCTCGAGGTGCAGGCCGCGGACTGGCCGCACTCCGAGGGCCTGCCGGTCTACTCGGGGCCGGGGGCGCCGCTCCCCTTCCTCTGGGATCCGCGCGAGGTCTACGACCGGCTCTTCCCGGACGGCCGGCCCGACCCGTCGATGATGGACGCGCGGCCCGAGCAGCGGAGCCGCGTGCTCGACTTCGCGCTCGGGCGGTTCCCGCGGCTCGACGACGCGCGGCTCGCGCGCGCCTCGCGCGACAAGCTCGGCGCGCACGCGGACCAGCTCCGCTCGATCCAGCGCCGCCTCGCGCTCGGCCGCGGACGCGAGCTCAACATCCCCGAGCGGAGCATCGTGGCGAGCACGCCGGACTTCCAGTGGGAGACGCCGCCCGAGACCAAGGCGACCTACTGGGAGGCCACGACCGAGCTCCACACGGAGCTCGTCGTCGCGGCGCTCCACGCCGACGTGACCCGCGTCGTGACCTTCTACGTGCACGACGCCCCGGGCCCGCTCTGCCCGTACTCCGGCGGCTACTACCGCGACGGAGACTTCGGCACGACCGACATCCACGACCTCACCCACAAGGTCAACGACCCGGACGACGGGCTCGCGCGCGACGCGAACGCGACCGAGGTCATCCGTCAACAACACTTGCGCACGATGGAGGTGCTCGCGCGCCTCCTCGACCGGCTCGCCGAGACGCTCGAGCCCGACGGGACGCCGCTCATCGACCACACCCTCGTGGTGTTCACGAGCCAGATCGCCAACGGCAGCCACTCGCTGCGCGAGCTGCCGTGGTTCGTCGCGGGCAACTGCCAGGGCGCCGTCGACACGGGTCGCTGGCTCCAGGCGGGCGCGCGGCGCGGGCACGGCGCGTACTACCGCACGATCGCGGCCGCGCTCGGCCTCGATCTCTCCGACTTCGGCGCCGACGGCACCGGCCTCATCGAGGGGCTGCTGTCCAGCTGAGGGGTGCTGCGCACCGCGAGTGCGACGAGCGCTTCGCGGCGTCGCTCGACCTCGGCCTCGCCTGCGAGTGAGCGTCAGCTCGCGGGGGTGCCGCGGGGCAGGGCGTTCAGGTAGTCCGCGATCTCGAAGCGCGGGTGCGTGCCGTGCTGGGTAGAGCCCACCGCCACCTCGCGCGGGGGGGGGCTCCCGTAGAAGGCGACGCGATCCACCCGGCGACCCGCGACCACGTCGACGACCTCGAGCTGGCAGACCCACTGGAGCGCCGGGCTCGTGCTGCGCGCGCTCTCGCCGTAGCCGGTCTCGTAGTGCCCGACGGCGCGCTCCCGGCACGTCATCAGGGCGACCGTGCCCACGTCGCCGGGGTCGTCGGGATGGAGGCTCGGGTCGAGCAGGTCCCAGACGTCGGCGACGCGCCACGTGGGATCGGGCTCGGCGTCCGCGATCCGGATGACGGCCGGCCCGTGCTCGTCGTCGGGAGGCACCTCGTCGGCGCGGAGCTCCATCGGTACGAGCGCGCCGCGCACGTACGGCGCGCCGACCTCGGCGCTCCGCGCGGCCTCGGCCCAGCCGGGGAGGCTCGGCGCGAGGCGCGCGGCCACCTCCGTGTCGACGCCGGGCGAGCGCGGCCAGTACGCGACGCACGTGAGCGAGAGCGCGACGAGCGCGACGAGCGCGACGAGCGCCGCGACGACGCGCGCCCGCGTCGTCTGGAAGAGCCCGAGCTTCCCCGCGCCCGCGGGCGCCTCGATCACGCGCGGCTCGCTCGGCTTGGGCGGCGGCTCGCGATAGGTGGGCGCGTCGCGCGCCTCGCCCACCGGCGCGGCCGCGGCGTCGACCGGCCCGCAGTACATGCACCGCGCGGCCGTCGTCGAGAGCGGCCGCCCGCACATCGGACAGCGCCGCTCGGGCGCCGCGGAGCGCCCGCAGTACATGCACCGCGCGGCACCCTCCGGCAGCGCGCGCCCGCAGCCCCCGCACTCGCTCATGCCGCAATGCTGCCGACGCGGGGGCGGCGCCGCCACCGAAACCCAGCTGAGAATCTCGGGGACGCGATGTTGACAGTTGCCAACTGCACGAGGGGAATCCAACGGGATGTGGGGCGAGTCGTCGGGGACGCGATGTTGACAGTTGCCAACCAACGGGATGTGGGGCGAGTCGTCGGGGACGCGATGTTGACAGTTGCCAACTGCCGGGAGCGGAATCCAGGCGGAACCGTGGAGACCTCGGACGCGCCCTCGCCAACCGAGCCGAGATGGCAACTGTCAACATCGCGTCCCCGGGCCCCACGAGCCGCTGGCGCCGCCAACCAGGGCCCGCCCGCGGGCCGAGATGGCAACTGTCAACATCGCGTCCCCACCGGGGCGGGTCAGTATCCCCACCGGGGCGGGTCAGTAGCCGAGCACGCTGGAGAGCGCCTTCTCGACGAGCTCCGGCAGGACGCCGCGCCGGCGCGCGTAGGACTCGACCTGATCGCGCCCGACCTTGCCGACCGAGAAGTAGTGGGCGTCCGGGTGCGCGAGGTAGAGGCCGCTCACGCTCGCGGCCGGCGTCATCGCGAGCGTCTCGGTGAGCCCCATGCCGACGTCGAACGCGCCGAGCAGCTCGAAGAGCGCGCGCTTGTCGGTGTGGTCCGGGCACGCCGGGTAGCCGAGCGCGGGGCGGATGCCTCGGTAGCGCTCGGCGATCCGGTCGTCGTCGTCGAGGTCCTCGTCGGGCGCGTACCACGCGCGGCGCACGCGCTCGTGGAGGAGCTCGGCGAACGCCTCGGCGAGCCGGTCGGCGAGCGCCTTCACGAGGATCGCGGAGTAGTCGTCGTGCTCCTCCTCGAGCGAGGCCACGAGCGCGCCGACGCCGAGCCCCGCGGTGACCGCGAACGCGCCGACGTGGTCGCCCGCGGGCGCGACGAAGTCCGCGAGGCAGAGGTTCGGGCCCTCGTCGCGCGCGCGCTGCTGGCGCAGCATCGGCAGGCGCAGCGCGCCGCCCGCCGCGGTCTCGAGCACGATGTCGTTCCCCTCGCGGTGCGCCGGCCAGAACCCGAAGGTCCCGCGCGCGCGGATCGCGGGGTCCTTCTTCATGCGCTCGAGCAGCGGCCTGGCGTGCGCGAGGAGCTCGCGGGCGGGCGGCCCGTACGTCTCGTGCTCGAGGATCTGCGGGTAGCGGCCCTTGAGCTCCCACGCGGTGAAGAAGAAGGTCCAGTCGATGTACGGCTCGAGCTCGGCGAGGGTCACGTCCACCTCGCGCGCGCCGACGAACGGCGGCGCGAGGAGCGCTTCGAACGAGAGCGCGGGCGCGTTGGCGTTCGCCTCCTCGAAGGTCACGAGCGGTCGGATCGGCCCGCGCGCGTGGAGCTTGCGGAGCTGAACCTGATCGGCCGCGTTCTTCTCGACGAACGCCGGGCGCTGCTCGTCGCTCAGCAGCGCGGCGACGGTGTTCACCGCGCGCGACGCGTCGAGCACGTGGACGACCGGCTCCTCGTAGCGGGGCGCGATCTTCACCGCGGTGTGCTGCCGGCTCGTCGTCGCGCCGCCGATGAGGAGCGGCAGGTGCATCCCGCGGCGCGTCATCTCCTCCGCGACGTGGACCATCTCGTCGAGGCTCGGCGTGATCAGCCCGCTGAGCCCGACCACGTCGACGTCGTTGGCCGCGGCCTGCCGCAGGATCTCGTCGCACGAGACCATCACGCCCAGATCGATGACCTCGTAGTTGTTGCAGGCGAGCACGACGCCGACGATGTTCTTGCCGATGTCGTGCACGTCGCCCTTCACCGTGGCGAGGAGCACCTTGCCGGCGCCGCGGCGGGCGCCGACCGCCGCCTTCTCCGCCTCGAGGAACGGCGTGAGGTAGGCGACCGCCTTCTTCATCACGCGCGCGCTCTTCACGACCTGCGGGAGGAACATCTTGCCCGCGCCGAAGAGGTCTCCGACGACCGACATGCCCGCCATGAGCGGCCCCTCGATCACGTCGAGCGGCCGGCCGAGCGTCCGGCGCGCCTCCTCGGTGTCCGCCTCGATGAACGCGTCGATGCCGTGGACGAGCGCGTGCGACAGCCGCCCCGCGACGTCCGTCTCGCGCCACGCGAGGTCGACCTCTCGCTTGGTCGCCGCGCCGCGCACGCGCTCGGCGATCTCCACGAGGCGCTCCGTCGCGTCCTCGCGCCGATCGAAGAGCACGTCCTCGACGCGCTCCCGGAGCTCGGGCTCGATGTCCTCGTAGACGACGAGCTGCCCCGCGTTGACGATCCCCATGTCCATCCCCGCGCGGATCGCGTGGTAGAGGAACGCGGAGTGCATCGCCTCGCGCACGACGTCGTTGCCGCGGAAGCTGAAGCTGAGGTTCGAGACGCCGCCGGAGATCTTGGCGCCGGGACAACGTTCCTTGATCCGTCGAGTCGCCTCGATGAACGCGATGGCATAGCGCCGGTGCTCCTCGATCCCGGTCGCCACGGCGAAGACGTTGGGGTCGAACACGATGTCGGTCGGGTCGACGCCGACCACCGTGGTCAGGATCCGATACGCGCGCTCGCAGATCGCGACCTTGCGCTCGACGGTGTCGGCCTGGCCCGCCTCGTCGAAGGCCATGACCACCATCCCCGCGCCGTACGCGAGGCACTTCCGCGCCTTCTCGACGAAGTCCGCCTCGCCCTCCTTGAGGCTGATCGAGTTGACGATCGACTTGCCCTGCACGCACTTCAGCCCGGCCTCGATCACCGACCACTTGGAGCTGTCGATCATGATCGGGATGCGGGCGATCTCGGGCTCGGAGGCGACGAGCTGGAGGAAGCGGACCATCGCCGCCTCCGAGTCGAGCATCCCCTCGTCCATGTTGACGTCGAGGATGTTGGCGCCGCCCTCGACCTGATCGCGCGCGACGGTCAGCGCCTCGTCGAACGCGCCGTCCTTGATCAGTCGCAGGAACTTCCGCGAGCCGGTGACGTTCGTGCGCTCGCCGATCATGAGGAAGTTGCTGTCGGGCCGGACCTCGAGCGGCTCGAGGCCGCTCCAGCGCGAGCGGTGCTCGCGCCGCGGGGCGGGCCGTGTGGGGGCGTCGCGCAGCCGCGCCGCGATCGCCGCGATGTGCGCGGGGAGCGTGCCGCAGCAACCGCCGGCCACGTTGATGAGGCCGTCGTCGGCGAATCCGCGCAGGAGCGTCGCGGTCGTCTCGGGCGCCTCGTCGTAGCCGCCGAAGGCGTTCGGCAGCCCGGCGTTGGGGTACACGGAGATGCGGGCCTCCGCGATCTGCGCGAGGTCCGAGAGGAACGGCCGCATCTCGCGCGCGCCGAGCGCGCAGTTGATGCCGACGGTCATCGGCCGCGCGTGCGCGACCGAGATCCAGAACGCCTCGACGGTCTGCCCGCTCAGCGTGCGCCCGCTCCGGTCGGTGATCGTCACCGAGATCATCAGCGGCAGGTCCGTCCCGAGCGCGCGCTGCGTCTCGCCGATCGCGACGAGCGCCGCCTTGGCGTTGAGCGTGTCGAAGATCGTCTCGACGAGGAGGATGTCGACGCCGCCCTCGATCAGGCCGCGCACCTGCTCGGCGTAGGCGCCCTCGACCTCCTCGAAGGTGACCGCGCGATAGCCCGGGTCCTCCACGTCGGGCGAGATCGAGAGCGTGCGGTTGAGCGGGCCGATCGCGCCCGCCACGAAGCGCGGCCGGGCGCTCGTCGAGTACTTCCGCGCGGCCTCCTTCGCGAGCTGCGCGGAGCGGACGTTGATCTCGTGGGCGAGGTGCGAGAGCGCGTAGTCCGCCTGCGCGATCGAGGTCGCGGCGAAGGTGTTCGTCTCGACGATGTCGGCGCCGGCCTCGAGGTACTCCTCGTGGAGCGAGCGCACGAGCTCGGGCCGCGTCAGCGCGAGGAGATCGTTGTTGCCCTTGAGGTCCCTCTGGTGCGCGCGGAAGCGCTCGCCGCGGAAGTCCTCCTCGGTGGGCTTGCGGGTCTGGATGAGGGTACCCATCGCGCCGTCGAGCATGACGATGCGGCGCTCCATCAGGGCGAGCAGCTGTTGTTCCACGGCGTTCATGGCGTTGCGGCGTTCCCTGGTTTGTCGGCGAAGGCGCTGATGACGGAGAAGTGCGGCTTGCGCCGCTCCCGCGAGGTGATCTCGCAGCGGTCGACCGAGAGCCCGGCGGCCTCGAGCGCGGCGCGCAGCGCGTCGGGCGCGAACCCGGGGACGACGTGCCCGTAGCCGCCCGTCACGTCCTCGTGCTCGTGCGCGGCGAGGGTGACGATCGCGACGTGGCCGCCCGGCCGCAGCACGCGCGCCGCCTCGGCGAGGGCGCGCTCGGGCCGGCGCGCGTACGTCAGGACGTTGAAGAGCATCACGGTGTCGAACGAAGCGTCCGCGAAGGGCAGCTCGTGGAGGTCGCCGCGGACCACGCGCACGTTGGCGTGCTCGCCGAGGCGGCGCGCCGCGGCCTCGAGCACGCGCTCGCTCCGGTCGAGGCACGTCACGCTCCGCGCGCGCGGCGCGATGAGCGCGGCGAGGGTGCCGTCGCCGCTCCCCACGTCGAGCACGTCGCCGAAGCGCGCCAGCCCGAGGAAGGCGCGCGCCGTCGCTTCCCAGGTGCGGCCCGGCGAGTAGTGCCGCTCCATCTGGCCCGCGACGGCGTCGGGCCACGCGGCCTCCCGGGCGCGGACGAGCGCCGCGCACCGCTCGCGATCGGCCTCGAGCGAGGCGTCGTCGAGCCCCGCGCGCACCGCGTCCCAGAGCGCACGCGCGCCGGCCGGCATGTCCCCACGAATGCGATAGAAGGTCGAGCTCCCGTGCTTGCGGGGCGCAACGATGCTTGCATCGCGCAGCTTGCCGAGGTGGGTCGAGACGCGCGACTGCGGCAGGCCGGTGACCTCCGTGAGCTCCGCGACGCTCAGCTCCTCGTCGGCGAGCAGCGCGAGCAGCCGGACCCGGGTGGGGTCCGCGAACAGGCCGCACCGCGCGTTCACGTCGGCGAGAGAGCTCATCCGGAAATCCTGATGGACGGATGTACCTGCGGTCGTGGGCTTGTCAAGCCGCGGCGTGACCTCATCCCCCGGCATGAAACGAACGCGTTCAGAACACCCGGAGGGATCGATCTATGGACTTCCTGTCGCTCGTGTACGCCGTCTACGCCGCCGTGAGCATCGGCCTGACCGTCTGGCTCGCCCGCATGCTCGGGGCGAGCGGGCGCGTGTTCCTCGAGGATGTGTTTCCCGCCCAGAAAGAGCTGGCGAACGCGATCAATCGGCTGCTCGTGGTCGGCTTCTACCTGGTCAACCTCGGCTACGCCTGCCTGCTGCTCGAGGGCGGCTACGCGGTCGACGCCCGCTCCGCCATCGAGGCCCTCTCGGCCAAGCTGGGGGCCTTGCTCCTCTCGCTCGCCTTCATGCACTTCGTGAACATGTTCGTGTTCAACCGTATCCGCCGCCGGGCGCAGCGCGCCGGCTCGCTCCCGATCGCGCCGCAGGGGTACGTGCCGATGCCGGTAGGGGCCGCGGGGTGAGCGGGCCCGCGCCGGAGCTGTGGGTCCTCTACGACTCCACGTGCCCGTTCTGCGTCTGGTGCCGCGACTGGCTCGCGGCGCGCCCCGCCCTCGCCCGGCTGCGGTTCCTCTGCTGCCGCTCCGCGGCCGCGCGGGATCTCTTCGGCGCGCTCCCGCTCGGCGAGGACCTCGTCGTCGTCGACGCGCAGGGGCGCTTCTGGGTCGGCCCGAGCGCCTTCGCGATGTGCCTGTGGGCGCTCGAGGGTTGGCGCGGGCTCGCGTACGCGCTCGCCTCCGACTGGGCGTGGTGGCTCGCGCGCGCTGCCTTCGATGCGATCGCGGCGAACCGTACGCTCCTCGGGAGCTTCGTCGGCGTGGAGTGCGCGAGCGGTGCGTGCGACGTGCCCGTCGGACCGGGCGCGTATCGATGATCGCAAGTCGCCTTGCGGTGCCGATGCGCGCCGCGCGCCTCGACTACACTCCGCCTCGATGCGCTGGCTGGTCGGAACGCTGCTCCTGCTCTCGGGCTGCACATGCGCGGAGTGGCACGGCTACGACCCCGACCGCGTGGACGCCGCCGTCCGCGGCGACGCGGGTCGCGATGCGGGCCACGACGCCGGCCACGACGCCGGTCACGACGCCTCGCTCCCGCCCGACGCGGCGACCGCGACGGACTGCTACGAGGCGATCCACTCGTTCGCGGGCGCGCCCTGCGCGTTCGACGGCGCGTGCCTCGCGGGCGACCTCTGCTGCACCGCGAGCGCGACGTGCTGGGACGGCCACGTCTCGCACGCGAGCGCGTCGCCCGACTGCCCCGGCGCGCCGCGGCCGACCGGCTGCGCGTCCGGGTCGGGGCGCGCCATCGGTGACACGCCGCTCGGCGCCATCGACCTCGGCCATGCGTTCGTCAGCTTCACGTTCGCCTTCGCGGTCGACGCGGTGATCGTGATCGCGGGCGACGAGACCTTCGCGGTGTGCGGCGGTGAACGCCTCGCGGTGTGGCTGGTGCCGCGCGCCGACGAGGCGACCGGGGAATTCACCTACGTCGGCGTCCACGACGCCGTCGCCCAGCTCGTGGTCGCGGGCGAGCTCGTGCGGGCGCCCGCGACGGTCGAGATCACGAGCTACGAGACGGGACCGTCGGCGCCGGGCGGACGCATCGCCGGCTCGCTCCGGGTCGACGCCGCGGGCTGGGACGTGCGCGGCGACTTCGACGCCGCCGGCTGCGCGGAGCTCGATCGCTCCGGCCCCTGAGTCGAGGGCTCACCAGTAGCGGTAGAGGTGCGCGTAGACGCGCGCGGCCTCGGCGAGGTTCTCGATGGAGACGCGCTCGTCGACCCCGTGGACGCGTCCGCGCTCGTTCGCGTCGAGGACGAACGGGACGAAGCGGTACGCCGGGATCCCGCGGTTCGCGAGGTGGCGCGCGTCCGTCGTGGCCGGCGTGATCATCGGCGCGATCACGAAGGTCTCGCCCGGGTACGCGCTCGCGAGGGCCGCCTCGAGCCGGGTCCAGGGCTCGCCCTCGATCGGCGCGATCGGCGAGGCCCCGTCGTCCTGCGTGACCTCGATGCTCACGCGCGGGTCGTCGATCGCCTCGGCGATGCGGCGCAGCACGGCGTCGAGCGAGCTCCCGGGCAGGAGCCGCAGGTTCACCGTCGCGCTGGCCCGCGCGGGCACGACGTTGTCGGTGAGCCCGGCCTCGAGGATCGTGACCGCGTGCGTGTCGCGGATCATCGCGTTCGCGGCGGGGCGCTCGGAGAGCATCGAGGTCACGAGCGACCCGAGCAGCCAGCGGTTGCGGAGCGCGACGCGCGAGGGCCACGGGACGTGCTCGGCGAGCCGATCGAGGAACACCTCCGTCGGTGGCAGGAGCTCGGTCGGGTGCTCGAGCGCGGCGAGGCGGCCGAGCGCGGCGGAGAGCACGTGCGGCGCCGCGTTGTCGCGCGGGAGGCTCGAGTGCCCCGCCTCGCCGACGACCGACAGCACGATCGTGACGTAGCGCTTCTCGGCCACCCCGACCGGCACGATCGAGCGGTCCGGCAAGAAGTCCGGCGCGACGAAGCTGCCCTCGTCGAGCACCGCGAACGGCTCGCCGAGCAGCTCGGCGTGCCGCGCGAGGACCTGCGCGAGGCCCTCGCGGCCGCCGCGCTCCTCGTCCGGCGAGATCAACAGCATCACGTCGCGGCGCGGACGGAGCCCCGCCGCCTGCATCGCGGCGATCGCCTCGAGCTGCGCGATCGTCACGCCCTTGTCGTCGAGGGTGCCGCGACCCCAGACGTAGCCGTCGGCCACGACGCCCTCGAACGGCGGGTGGGTCCAGGCGTCGAGCTCGTCGCGCGCCACCGGCACGACGTCCGAGTGACTGAGCAAGAGAAGTGGACGGTCGCCCTCCTCTCCCGCGCGCCACGCGAGGAACAGGACGCTTCCGTCGAGCACGCGGTGCTCGAGGCCGAGCGGCGTCGCGTAGCGCTCGATCAAGAGATCGAGGTGCGGCGGGCGCGGGTCGCGCTCGACGCGACCCGTCGACTCCCAGCGCACGTACGCCGAGAGCGCCTGCGCGGCGCGGTCGCGATCGAAGCCCACCGCGAGCGCGGGCCCGCCGCGCGGGCGCTCCGCGCCCAGGCACGAGCGCCCCACGACGACCGCGGCGAGGACGAGGAGCGCCGCTCCGAGCCCGATCCCGATCCGTCGCGGTGCGCTCCCTCCGAGCCGGGCGCGCTTCACCACCTCCAGTCGCTTCCGAGCGCGTCGTCGACGCGGCAGTGGCGGTCGTGGCGACGACGGCGCCGCAGGCGCGCGCTCCCCGAGAAGAGGCCGCGGATCATCTCCGCGAAGAGCGACTTGCCGTGCTCGCGCCGGTAGGCGTCGACCACGCTCGCGCCGGCGTCCGCGGGCGGCGCCGCGAAGCTCGCCCCGCCGCGCGCGCGGAGCACGCCCTCGGCGCGCGCCGCGAGCGCGAGGAGCGCGTCGCCCTCGCCCGCGTCGAGGAAGAACCCGCCGCACGTGCGGCACCAATCGACCTCGATCGTCTCCCCGTCCGCGCCGACCTCCCACGTCTCCATGCGCGCGTGGTCGGCGGGGCAGCGCAGCGCGCCCGTCCCCGTGCGCTGGGCCCTTCCATCCTCCGCGAGCATCGCGGGCTCCGCGCCCGCGCCGTGGACCATCACGCCCTCGCCGGCGTCGAGGAAGGCGCCGCCGCACTGGCTGCAGACGTCGATCTCGGCGAACGCCCGCGAGTGGGCCGAGAGGGGGATCGAGCAGCGGGGGCACGCGCGCATGCGCGGAGAATACTCGCGCCGCGCGCGCGCGCCCGTGCCCGCGCGTCAGGCCTGCGCGGCCTGCATCACCGCGATCACCGCGCCGGTCGGGTCCTTGAGGACCGAGAAGCGACCGATCTCCGGGACGTCGCTGGCGGGCGCGAGGACCGTGGCCCCGAGCTTCTGCGCGCGCGCGACGGTGCGGTCGCAGTCGTCGACCTTCACGTACGGCAGCCACATCGGCGGCGCCTTCGCGTCGGGCGAGCGCATGAGCCCGCCGCGATCCGCGCCGCTCGCGTGCGCCACGTGGTAGGTGCCCATCGGCCCCATGTCGACGTCGCGGAACTCGAAGCCGACGACCTCGGCGTAGAAGGCCCGCGCCGCGCGGTCGTCGCGGGTCCAGAGCTCGTTCCAGTAGAAGCCGCCGATCGGCTTCGTCGCCACGTCCGCGGGGTCGCCCTGCTCCGCGCGGAAGAGCGAGAGCACCGCGCCCTGCGGATCCTGGATCGCCGCCATGCGGCCGACCGTCGGGACGTCGAACGGCTCGACCAGGACCTTGCCGCCCGCCTTCACCGCGCGCTTCGCCGCCGCGTCGACGTCCGGCACCGACACGTACGAGTGCCAGTGCGCGGGCTCCCCCATGCGCGGCTCGGTGATCCCCGCCTGCCCCACGCCCGCGTTGTTCACGATCGTGTACTCGCCGCCCGGCATCCCCTCGGTCGTCCAGCCGAGCAGCTCGCCGTAGAAGCCCTTCGCCGCGCCCACGTCGCTCGTCACGAGCTCGAACCACACGAACTTCCCATCGATGTGCTGAGTCATCTCTCTCGTCTCCGTCTGCCGCGCCCCCGCGGCGCGTCTTCGGGGCCCGGTCGAACGCGCGCGACCGCGATCGACCGGCGCCGGTGAGATCGCTCACGCACCCCGCGGAGCGGGCCGCGGCGGTGATAGAACGTCGCGCATGGCATCGTTCGACATCGTCTCCAAGCTCGACCACCACGAGGTCGACAACGCGATCGATCAGGCGCGGCGCGAGGTCGTGAACCGCTACGACTTCAAGGGCACCGACACCGAGATCGAGAAGACCGAGGAGGGGATCGTGATCCGGTCCACCGCGGAGGGTCGCTGCACCGCCGCGCTCGACGTGCTGCAGACCAAGGCGGTGCGGCGCGGGATCTCGCTCAAGGCCCTCGACGCGGGGGACCCCAAGCCCGCCGGCGGCAACACGTGGCGCCAGCTCGTGAAGCTCAAGGAGGGCGTCGAGACCGAGGTCGCCAAGCAGATCGTGAAGCTGCTCAAGGACAGCAAGCTCAAGGTCCAGGCCGCGATCCAGGGCGACACCGTGCGCGTGTCGCACAAGAAGCGCGACGCGCTGCAGGAGGCGATCGCGCTGATCAAGGAGCAGGGCTACGAGCTGCCGCTCCAGTTCGAGAACTTCCGCGACTGATCGCGAGCGTCAAGACGGATTGCACTCGGTGGCGCCGTCCTCGTTCGCGTCGCGGCACACCTCGAGACCCGCCGGACACGTGATCGGATCGGTGCAGAGCGGCGCGGGGACGCACTCGAAGGTGCCGTCCGCGTTCACGTCGAGGCACTGAGGGGCGTGGATCGGGCAGTCGCCGGGGCCACTGCAGCTCAGGACGCAGACCGCGTCGAGGCAGGCGTAGCCGGCGGGGCAGTCCGACCCGTCGCAGCCGGGGTAGCACTCCGTCACGCTGTCCATGTTCAGGTCCGTGCAGGCCAGCCCGTTGGTGCACGCGGCGCCTCCGCACTCGCGCGAGCAGAACCCGACCCCGGAGATCGTCACGCATCGGTTCGGCCCGACGCAGTCTGCGTCGGCCGTGCACCCGCGCAGACATCGCCCGGCCCGGCACAGATCGCCGAGGTCCGCGTCGAGGCAGTCGGTGTCGAGCACGCACTCGTGGAGCGAACCGGTGGCTGGCACGCAGTAGCCGAGCTGCCGGTCCTGGAAGAAGACCTCGGGCGAGCTGGTCACGATCCCTCGGCACGTCTCCCCGAGCGCGCAGTCGGCGGTCGGGTCGTCGAGGAAGCAGTACGCGAGGCAGCGTCGGCTCCCCGGCATCCCGTCCGGCTGGTCGGCCTCGCACCGGAATCCGTCGGGGCATGGACGCGATCCGTCGCACGGGTCCCCGCCGGACAGGACGTCCTCGTAGGGAGGCAAGCACGCCGAGCCGAGGTGCGGGCTCCCGCTCGGGTCCTCGAAGTCGTAGAAGATGGTGCAGATCCGACCCTCGTCGCAGAGGCCCTCGGTCGGCAGGCAGTCGCGCGCGACGCACACGGGCTCGGTGCGGTCGCCGACCCCGCAGAAGTCGCCGATCGCGCTCGCCCCGCAGTCCTCGTGGGTCGCGCACGGCGTCAGGCAGAGGCCCTGCTGGCACGTCAGGCGGTCCTCGCAGTCCTCCTCGATCGTGCAGCGCTCGCCCTCGCCGAGCCCGGGCAGGTCGCACACGAAGCAGCCCGTCCCGTCCTCCACGCAGATCGAGGAGTCGGTCGGATCGCAGCCCTGGGCCTCGCAGACGTTGCAGGGCTCGCCCGCGTCGGCGCCCGCGTCCCTGTCCCCTCCATCGACGGCGCCGCCGTCCATCCCACCCCCACCCGCGTCGCTCCCGCTCCGGAGCGCGCCCCAGTCCTGCAAGAACGAGCAGCCCGCGAGCAACACGACGCAGCAAGCAAGGAACGCTGTCCGCATCAGAAGCTCCCCTGGACGGCGAGGCCGGCGTCGCCGGGGCCCGGGACCACCCGCAGCGCGGCCGACTCCGAGGAGCCGCCGCCCGAGTCGACGATGAGGAGCACGATCCCCACGCCGATCGCGATCACGCTCGGGAAGAGGAGGATCGTCGAGGTGAGCGCGAGCGCCTCGCCGGTGTCGACGTCGCCCTGGCGATCCGCGGGGCAGGTCCCCCCGCAAGACGAATTGAGGTCGTCGTACATCGTCTGGCTCACCGCGCCGGTCACGATCGTCGCGATGCCGAGCGCGCCGCCCGCCGCGAGCACGATGATCCCGGGGATGCTCGGCCCGCCGCCGCCGCTCGAGGCGGGGGCCGGCACGTCGTCGACGCGCGCCGCCGGTTCCTCGGGGGGCGCGTCTCCGTCGCCGTCGTTCAGGCGATCGCGGAGCTGCTCGTAGCTGCGGATGCGCTCGCGCATCGTCTCGCGCTGGTCGAAGTCGGGGTGCTCCGCGAGCAGGCGCTCGAGGGTCGCGATCGCGTCGTCGAAGCGCAGGGCGCGCTCCTGCGCGCGCGCGGCGTTGACGAGGAGCTCGGGGCGGCGCGAGAGGCGGTAGCTCTCGAGGAACTCGCGCGCCGAGTCGTCGTAGCGGCTCTGCTCGAAGTACGCGCTCGCGCTCTGGAAGTGCGCGCGGGCGAGCTCCTCGTCCGTGGCCTGCGCGAGGGCGAGGCCGGGGGCGAGGCAGGCGAAGAGGGCGAGCCACGAGGCGTAGCGCATGGAGTTTCGCCGAGCTTACACCGGCGCCCGCCGCAGCTACCATCGGGCGCGGATGACCGAGCGGACCGACGAGGACCTCATGCGGAGCTACGTGGGCGGGGACCACGCGGCCTTCCGCGAGCTCTTCGCGCGCTACGCGCCGATGCTCCTGCGGCTGACCGTGCGGCACCTGCGCTCCGAGGAGCGGGCGCGCGAGATCGTGCAGCAGACCTACTGCCAGCTCCACGCCGCGCGGAACGACTTCCAGAGCGACAAGAAGCTCCGGCCCTGGGTCTTCACGATCGCGATGAACCTCGTGCGCGAGCACTACCGCAAGAAGAAGCGGCGGCCCGAGACCGCGCTGGACCCGGCGCGCGAGCCCGCGGCGGAGGAGGAGCGCCCCCCGCTCGAGCGGCGCCAGCGCGTCGAGGCGGTGCGCGCCGCGCTCGAGCGCCTGCCCGCGAGCCAGCGCGAGGTGGTGGAGCTCCACTGGTTCGAGGACCGGCCCTTCGCGGAGGTGGCCGAGATCGTGGGCGCGACCGAGGGCGCCGTGCGGGTGCGCGCGCACCGGGCCTACGAGCGGCTGCGCGAGCTGCTCGTGGAGGAGCGCGAATGAAGGCGTCGAGCGAAACCGTGACGCGCCGCGCGCGGAGGGGGGGACGACCGTGACGGAGCGCGGCACGCCGGGGCTCGACCCCGAGCTCGAGGAGTGGCTCGCGGACGCCCGCGCGGACGAGTCCGTCGAGCCCTCGCCCGAGCTCGAGCGCCTGCTCGGCGAGGTCGAGGCGAAGATGGAGGCCGCCGATCGGAGCTGGCTGTTCTGGCTGCGCTCGCGGGCGACCTGGGCGCGGCGCGCGCTCGCGTTCGCGGCGGCGTTGGTCGTGGTCGGGGTGGGTGGCGTGCTCACGCTCCGCGCGGACTTCGGGGCGCTCCCCTTGGCGTGGACCGCGACCGCGGTCGGCTCGCTCGCGCTGCTCCTGTCCGCGAGCCTCTACGTCGCGCTGCGACCGCTGCACCAGCCCGAGCTCCCCGGGTGGCAGCGCGCCGCGCTCGTCGGCGGGAGCCTCGCCGCGACGTCGGCCCTCGCGCTCCTGGCCCCCGCGGACGCGGCGCTCGCCGGGGGCGGCGAGGGCTTCTTCGCGCACGTGACCCCGTGCCTGTTCTACGGCCTCTTGCTCGGGGTCCCCGTGTTCCTGCTGTTGCGCGTGCTCGACCGCGGCAGCTCGGCGGTCGCGCTGATCGCGGCGTGCGCCGCGGGCCTCACGGGAAACCTCGCGCTCCAGCTCCACTGCCCGCGCACCGACGCCGAGCACCTGATGGGCGCGCACGTCGGCGTGGTGCTGCTGTTCCTCGGGGGCCTCTACGCGGTCCACTGGATCGTCGGGCGCCTCCGCGCGTGGGGCTGACCCAAGGTCGCCTCCGAGGGCCGAGTTTCAGGCCCGACGCGGGAGGCGAGCATGCGGCGGACGAGCACGGGTGCGATCATCATGGCGTGGGCGTTCGCGGCGGGAGGGTGCACCTCCCAAGACGGCGCCGCGGCGCCGCGGTTCGAAGGGGTCCTCGCCGAGCCGGCCCCGGAGCTCGACGGGCCGGAGGAGGCCGAGGCGAGCGCCGCGCCGGTCGAGGCCCCCCAGGCCGTGGCCGCCGCCGAGCCGGCCGACGCGCTCGGGGAGGCCGACGGCGATCTCGGGGGACTCCGAGGGCAGAGCGGAGGCGGCGGATATGCGGCGGCGCCGGCCGCGCGCGCGCTCGCGCGCACCGCGACGGCCCAGCGCGCGCCGCGCCGCCGCGTGGCGGGCGGCCGCGCCGGCCCGGGTCTCGCAGATACGCAAGGCACGTTGACGCCGACCGCGCCGCGCCCGAGCCCCCCGCCCGCCGCGCGCCCGGTCACGGCCGCGCCGCTCCCCCAGAACGCGGTGCTCGCGTCGAACTTCGTCG
>JAYRVK010001334.1:0-6826 GCA_041918555.1 Sandaracinaceae bacterium | reverse complement strand
GAAGCTCGTGGACTTCGGGATCGCGAAGACCTACCTCGGCGAGGCGCTGACGATGCCGGGGCTGACCGTGGGGACGCCGCAGTTCATGGCGCCGGAGCAGGCGATGGGGCGGGACGTCGACGGTCGCACCGACGTGTTCGCGCTCGGCTGCCTCCTCTTCAACGTCGTGACCGGCCGCGTCCCCTTCGACGCGCCGGGCGTCCAGGACCTCATGATCATGATCGCCTACGAGCGCGCGCCGCTGCTCGGCATCGAGCACCCCGAGCTCCCCGCCGCGCTGATCGACGCGGTCGATCGCGCGCTCGAGCCCGCGCCGGACGATCGCTGGCCCACCGCGCTCGCGATGGCCGCGGCGTTGCGGGGCTGACTCGGCTCGATCGACTCATCGACCCTCCTTGCTCGAGTCAGTCGCTCGACGGGAACGTCAGGTGGATCGCCTCGCGCGCGCCGAGCCGGCGCCAGCGCGCGGCCATCGCGGCGATCGCCTCGCGCGTTCGCAAGAGGTCTTCGGGCGTGAGACCGCGCGGCGCGAGGCCCATCTGGCGACACGACTCGCGGAGGGCCTCGAGGATCTCCGCGTTCGTCCGGGACCAGGGCGCCGTCGCCAGCGCCTCCGACCAGAGAACGCCCGCGAGATCCTCGCCGAGCGCGGCGTACTCGTCGCGCCCCCCGACGCGGTTCGCGCGCGCGTCGAGCCGCGCGAGGTCCGCGCCGCGCGCGATGCGACCGAACAGCCCATCGCGCACCCCGAGCTCGCGCTCGCAGACGAAGTGGACGAGGTCGTGTGGCAGCGCGTCCCCGTAGCTCGGGAACGTCCACGACGCCTCGGACCCGTCGTCGCGGGTCACGTGGAAGCGGTCGCGCGGGCCGCCGGTGCGAACGAACGCGATCTCCATCGCCGCCCACCCGAGCATGGCCGGAGGTTGACGGCCTCGCACGCTCGGAGATAAGCGGGGGCATGCGCGCATCGACGCTCGCGGTCCTCTTCCTCCTCGCGTGCGACGGACCGGTCGTGCCCGATCCCGACGGCGGCCCGATGGGCACGCTCGAGGACAACTTCGGCTACACCGAGGATCAGGGGACCGAGGGCTGCGACAACCTGAGCCCCGGCTGCCTCTGGCCCTTCCCCTCCGACGCGTACGTCGCGGGCGACGCGCTCGCGCTCCCCGATCCGCTGTTGCCCTCGCGCGGGCGCACCACCTTCCGGCCCACCGTCACGAACGCGATGCGCGGCTTCGGCGCGGCCTCGCCGATCGTGTTCCAGCTCCCGGGCGCGGTCCTCCCCGCCGACGCCGTGCCGTTCGAGAGCGCGTCGAGCCTCGAGGACGGCCACGCCACGATCCTCCTCGACGCGACGACCGGCGAGCGCATCCCGCACTGGGTCGAGACCGACTACCTCGCGACGAGCGTCTCTCCGACGCTCTTCGTGATCCGCCCCGCAATTCCCCTTCCTCGGGGCACCACGGTCGTCGTCGGCGTGCGCGGCCTCCGCACGAGCGACGGAGCGATGGCCGAGCCGACGGAGGCGTTCGCCGCGCTCCGCGACCGCACGGTGTCCCGGTTCTTCGGGATCCACGCGCGCCGCGCGCACTTCGACGGTGTCGTGTTCCCCGCGCTCGAGGCCGCGGGGGTGCCGCGCGCGGAGCTCCAGCTCGCGTGGTCGTTCCCGGTCCAGTCCGACGCCGACGCCACCTCGCACCTCGTGGCCGCGCGCGACGCGGTCTTCGCCGCGCTCCCCGCGAGCGGGCCCGAGTACCGCATCGACGCCGTCTACGTGTGCGACGGCGGCGGTGACGACCCGCCCGAGTGCCATCCGTCGATCCGCGTGATCGTCGACGGGGTCGCGCGGGTCCCGAGCGTCGCGGAGGCGCCCGACGCGCTCGGCGTGCGCCTCGTCCGCCGCGACGCCGCCGGCGCGCCGGTGGTGGACGGCGTCGAGGAGTGGCCGTTCCGCCTCCAGCTCCCGCACGCCGCGTTCGACGGCCCGGCGCCCGTGCCGGTGATGCAGTACGGGCACGGCTTCCTCGGCCGCCGCGCCGAGGCGAACAACGGCTGGCTCCGCGAGATGGCCGACCGGCTCGGCTTCGCGATCCTCGCCTGCGACATGCAGGGGATGAGCGAGGACATCGTGAGCGTGTGGACCGACGTCGTGCTGATGGAGGGCGGACGCTTCCCGGATCTCCAGCAGCTCGCGTGGCAGGGCGTCCTGAACCAGCTCGTGCAGCAGCGGATGGTGAAGACGAGCCTCGCCGCCGATCCCGACGCGCGCCTGCGCCGCGCCGACGGCCAGCTCGCGTGGGATCCCACGACGGTCTGGTACTACGGCAACAGCCAGGGCGGCTCGGTCGGCACCGTGGTGATGGCGCTGACCCTCGACGTCGAGCGCGGCGTGCTCGGGGTGCCCGGCAGCGGCTACCCTCTGCTCCTCCACCGCAGCGTCGACTTCACGCCCTTCGAGGGCCTGATCACGACCTCGTACCGGGTGCCCGAGTCGGTGCCCACGTTCCTCGCCGTGCTGGGCACGGGCTGGGATCCGTTCGACCCGCTCACCTTCGCCCCGCACCTCCACAGCGACCCGCTCCCGGGCACGCCCGACCACGAGGTGCTGTACCACGTCGCGAAGGAGGACCGTCAGGTCGTCAACGAGGCGAGCTTCATCAGCGCGCGCGCGGCGGGCGCCACGCTCATGACCCCCGCGATCCGCTCGGTGTTCCTGCTCCCCGAGACCGCGTATCCGGCGAGCCCTGGCGCCGCGCTCGTCGAGGTCGACTTCGGGATCCCCGACGACCCGACGCCGCTCGACCCGCCCGACGGAGATCCGACGCAGCCCGACGGTGGAGACACGCACGGTTGGTTGCGGGAGTACGAGCTCGCGCAGGACCAGATGGTCCACTTCCTCCGCACGGGCGAGGTCATCGACGTGTGCGGCGGCGCGTGCGTGCACGACGGACCGCCGTGAGCCGCGTCAACGAAGCTTGCGTTTGAGCGCGTCGAGCTCCCGATCGACCTCGCGCTCGCGCTGCTTCGCCTCCTTGGCGCGGGCCTTCGCCGCGGCGGCGGCCTGCTTCTCGGCCTCGCGACGCGCCTTCGCCTCGGCCTTCTCGCGCGCCTTCTTCTCCGCGTCCGTCTCGGGCTTCAGCGAGTCGACGGCCTCCCTCGCGGCGGTCTTGCCGAGCTCCCAGCCGAGGCCCTGGAGGATGGAGCGCAAGAGCAGGCTCATCGCGACCAGGATACGCCGCCGTCCCACCTCGGCTACCCTGGGAGTCGTGCGATGAGCTCCCCTCGCTACAAGCCTCGGACAGCGCTCGAGACGCGGCGCGGCTCCGACGAGGAGCTCGAGGCCGCGCCCGACTTCGCCGCGACCACCCTCGATCGCCCCGCCGCCACGGACGACGACATCCGTCACGCGCAGCTCAAGCAAGACGTCGCGCGCGATCGCCGCGACCGCGAGGACCGCGCGCATGGACGGCGCCGCGCGATCTGGATCGCCGCGGTTGTGGCGGGCCTCGCGCTGTTCGCGGGCTCCGTGCTCGGCGCCTACCTCGCGTTCCGTTGAGCGCGAGTCGCAGGTGCGCGTGGTCCCGGGTACCCTGATCGCAGTGCACCGTGCGCTCGGGATGATGGGGATGCTGAGCGTCGTCGCCCTCGCGGCGCCGGGCGTCGCGCAGCCGCCGCCTCTGCTCGTGTTCGAGGTGACCACCGAGGTCGGGCCGGTGCGCGCGATGATCGCCGAGGGAGTGCCGCTGTCTCCGGGCCCGGGGCGGTACTTCGCGCTGGATCGGCGCGGCCTGCGGTGCGAGGTGCGCGTGGTGCGGACGCGCGAGCTCACGAGCTCGATGCTCGTGTCGGGCCGGCCGCCGCATCAGGTCGAGCTCGCGGTGGTCGGCGACGCGCCGTGCTGGACAGAGGGTCCCGGCGGCGAGCACGTCGTGGTGGTGGGCCCGCTCGCCGCGCCGCCGGCGCGCGCGCGGCTCATGGCGCTGGGGCTCGCGCGAGCCGGGTCGAGCCCGGGCGCCATCCCGCGTGAAGCGCCGGGCGTTCCGCTGCCCGAAGATCGCGCGGACGATCAGATCGGCTTCGCCGTGGACCTCGACGGCGATCGCACGGCCGACGTCGTCACGACCGCGGACAGGCGCAGCCTCCCGGCGTCCGGCCGAGGGACCTTCCGCGTCGAGCACCGCCAGAGGACGTGGACCCGCGCAGGCCGCACTTGGACGAGCGCGGCGGGGACCGCGTGGACGATCGAGGCGCCGATCCACTGAGCCGGAGGCGATCCCACGGTCACGAACGGCCGCCGAGTCACCCCCGCGCAACCCCGCGAGCGCCACCATCGTCTCTCGATCGAGCAACATCCATTTCCCATCGCCGATGATGGGGATGTGACCTCCTCGAGCCCGATTGAATCTTCTCCGCCCTCGCATCGCACGACGCTCCGCGCGAGGCCGCTCCTGGTCATCGAGGACAACTCCTCGCGGCCCGGGGGCTCGCGCGGTACCTGAGCTCGCGCTTCGCTCCGATCGTGATCGCCGCGAGCGCCGCCGAGGCGCGCGGCCGGATGCACGACGAGCGCTGGTCCGCCGCGATCGCCGACCACCACCTCGAGGACGGGCTCGGGCCCGAGCTCCTCCTCGAGCTGCGCCGCGAGCAGCCCGATGTTCCGGCCGGGCTGCGCACTCTCGGCGGAGCTCGCCAACCGCTGCGCGGAGCACGGCATCACCTACGTGGTGAAGCCGGCGCACCCGAGCGTCCTCGACCGCCTCTTCCGGCCGGCGCCCCCCGTGATCAGCGCTGTCCCCCTTCCCGAATTCCTGAGCACCTCACGGCCTGAATACCGGAGAGCAATGGGCCTCCTCCTCGATGGCGACGCGGTCGCCGAAGGAGGAAGCGATGGAAGACGAGACGAAGAGCAACGGGTCCTCGACGCGGTCGGAGGAGGGTGAGCGGCCCGAGCCGATCGCGGTCCCGGCGCCCGAGCCGGCGGCGACGCCGGTGCGTTTGGGCGGGCGCCGGAAGGGCCGCCGGCTGACGAAGCCGGAGGGGAGCACGAGGCAGCTGAGCGCGGAGCAGCGGGTGCTGGTGCTCGATAGCTGGCACCGGAGCGGACTGCCGGCCGGAGACTTCGCGCCGCTGGTCGGGCTCTCCAAGCACACGCTCTACGCGTGGAAGAAGCGGTTCGAGCAGGAGGGTCCCGCGGGTCTGATGAGCCAGCCCCGCGGTCCGCGCGGCGGGAGCCGGATGCCGGAGCTGACGAAGCGGGCAATCCTGCTGTTGAAGGAGGCGAATCCGGATCTGGGGTGCCAGCGGATCAGCGACATGCTCGCGCGCGGTCCGGCGCTGGGAGCGAGTCCGTCGGCGGTGTCGCGGGTGCTGAAGGACGCGGGCTACGAGCTCGAGGAGGTGCCGACGCATCCGCACCCGGACAAGCCTCGGCGCTTCGAGCGCGGGGGGCCCAACCAGCTGTGGCAGACGGACCTGTTCACGTTCCTGCTGAAGCGGCAGAACCGGCGCGTCTACCTGGTGGCCTTCATGGATGACCACAGCCGGTTCGTCGTGGGCTACGGGCTGCACGCGTCGCAGTCGACGGCGTTGGTGCTGGAGGCGCTGCGCAGCGCGATCAGCAACCATGGAGTGCCGCACGAGGTCTTGACGGACAACGGGACGCAGTACGTGACGTGGCGGGGGACGAGCGCGTTCACGAAGGAGCTGCGCTCGCGTGGGATCGGGCACGTGGTGAGCAAGCCGCAGCGGCCGCAGACGCTCGGGAAGGTGGAGCGGTTCTGGGGGACGCTGTGGCGCGAGTGCGTGGAAGCAGCGGTGTTCGTGGACCTGACGGACGCGCGGGCGCGGATCGGGCACTTCATCGACCACTACAACTTCCACCGGCCGCATCAGGGGATCGAGGGGGCGGCGCCGGCGGACCGCTTCTTCGCGGCGGCGCCGCAGGTGCTCGAGGCGCAGCGGGCGCGGATCGCGGACAACGCGCTGGAGCTCGCGCGTCACGGAGTGCCCAAGCAGCCGCTCTACCTGACGGGGCAGGCGGGCGGCCGCGCCTTCACCGTGCACAGCGAGGGCGACCGGGTGTTCCTGACGCGCGAGGGCGAGCCTCGCCAGCAAGTCGACTTGACGCCGCCGACGGAGCCCGGTCCGGGCGAGTCGCCGCTCGACCGCGTGCTCGCGGGGCTCTCGGCGGAGCTCGGCGACCGCGACGGGGAGGACGAGCCGGAGTCGGGCGCGTGAGCGCGGCGCGCACCAAGCGCCGGGCGCGCTCGCCCGGGCCGCGGGTCGAGAACGGGACCCGCGACGCGCGGCGCACGGCGATGCTGATCCTGGAGGTGCTCGGGGGCCACCGCACGCCGACGGACGCGGCCCGCGAGCTGAGCGTGTCGGTGACGCGCTACGACATGCTCGAGAAGCAGGGGCTCGAGGGGCGGATCGAGGCGGTCGAGCCGAAGGCGCGCGGTCCCAAGCGCTCGAGCGAGAAGCAGGTCGCGGCGCTCGAGCGCAAGGTGGCGGCGCTCGAGAGGGAGTGCGCGCGGCGTCAGTCGCTCTTGCGGCTCTCGCAGCGGGCGCTCGGGATCCGGCAGGCCAAGGAGCCCGAACGCAAGCCCGGCGCGCGCAAGCCCAAGCGTGCGACGGTGCGGGCGCTCAAGGCGGCCTCGCAGCTGGACGGAGAGACGATCTCGGGCGAAGAGCAGAGCTGAAGGACCGTCGATTAATCGCGTCGGCGATGGATCGCGGACGGAGTGAGGTGCGCCTCCGAAGCCCCGCTGCGCGGGTCTTCTGCGGCGGCTCCGCGAGCCCGCTACGCGGTCTCGCTTCGCACGCG
>JAYRVK010001333.1:0-6173 GCA_041918555.1 Sandaracinaceae bacterium | reverse complement strand
CGCCGCCCGCGGCCGCGGCCGCGCCCGCGGCCCCGGCCCCCACCCGGACGCGGCCCGCCGCCGCCCTGCGCGGGCCGCCCCCCCCCGCCCTTCTTGGGCGACAGGTCGGTCATCGCGGGCAGCGGCCCGCGCGGCGCGTAGCGGTGCTCCTCGACGCGCTCGAGGTGGCGCCCGATCAGGCGCTCGATGTCGACGAGGTACGGCCGCTCCTCGGCCTCGCAGAACGAGATCGACACGCCTGACGCGCCCGCGCGCGCGGTGCGGCCGATGCGGTGCACGTACGTCTCGGGCACGTTCGGGAGGTCGTAGTTGATCACGTGCGTGATCCCCTCGACGTCGATCCCGCGCGCCGCGAGGTCCGTCGCGACCAGGACGTTGAGCGTCCCCGCGCGGAACCCGTCGAGCGCGCGCGTCCGCGCACCCTGCGACTTGTTGCCGTGGATCGCCGCGGCGTGGATGCCGTCCTTCTCGAGCTGCTGCACGACGCGGTTGGCCCCGTGCTTGGTGCGCGTGAACACGAGCACGTGCCGGAGCGCGTCCTGGCGCAGCAGATCCACGAGCAGGCGACGCTTGTCGGCCTTCTCGACGAAGTAGAGCTGCTGGGTGACGGTCTCGACGGTCGAGGAGATCGGGGCGACCGCGACCTTCACCGGGTCGGTGAGGAGGCGATCCGCGAGCTCCTGGATCTCGGGCGGCATCGTCGCGGAGAAGAACAGCGTCTGGCGCTTCTTCGGGAGCGCCGCGATCACGCGCTTCACGTCCGGGAGGAACCCCATGTCGAGCATGCGGTCGGCCTCGTCGAGGACGAAGATCGCGACGTCGTCGAGGCGCACGTGCCCGCGGTTCATCAGATCGAGGAGGCGCCCGGGCGTCGCGACGAGCGCGTCGACCCCGCGCTCGAGCTCGGCGATCTGCGGCTTCTCGTTCACCCCGCCGAAGATCACCGCGTGCCAGAGCTCGAGGTGCTTACCGTAGGTGCCGAGGCTCTCGTCGATCTGCGCGGCGAGCTCGCGGGTGGGCGTGAGGATCAGCGCCCGGAGCGCCGTCTCCTCGCCGGCGCTCGCGTCGAGGCGCTGGAGCAGCGGCAGGCCGAAGGCGGCCGTCTTGCCGGTGCCCGTCTGCGCGCAGCCGAGGAGGTCGCGGCCCGCGAGCACGGGCGGGATCGCGGCCACCTGGATGGGGGTCGGCTCCACGTAGCCCGTGTCCTTCACGGCGCGGAGGAGAGGTCGGCTCAGGCCGAGCGAATCGAAGCTCACGCCGCTCACTCGCAGAAATCCCGGCGGAAGCAAGCCGATGGCGAGCTACGGATCACACCCGATGCGCGTCGTGTCCGCGACGACCTCGTCGACGAACACGACCTGCGCCGGGTCGATGGACGATGCCGACGAAGATCCCGTCGATGCGCGTCATCGGGCGCGCCCCCGACGCGGGCGTCCCGCCGCCCTGAGGCCACGCTCCCACACGCGCGGTGATCGGGTGCAAGGCAACTTGCGATCGCTGCGCGGTCCGCGCGCAACGACCGCTTGACAGGGCGCGCGCAGATCGATGACCAATCGGCATGGTCGGGGGACGGGGGCGGTGGGCGCTCGTGGGAGCGCTGGTCGCGGCGGCCGGCGCGAGCGCGCATGCGCAGGAGATCGACGACGCGGGAACCCCCGCGGTGCCGCCCGCCGAGGAGGCCCCCTCCGAGGAGGACGCGGGGCTCCCTCCGCGCACGACCGTGCACGTCGGGGTCTACCCCGTGCAGATCCAGTCGGTGGATCTCGCCGCGGCGAGCGCGCAGGTCACCTTCTACCTGTGGGCCCGCTGGAGGGGGCCGGCGAACGGGGGCGCGCTCGAGCTCGTCAACGGCACGATGGACGCGCGCGAGAACGAGTACCGCGAGGACGACGGCGACGTGCACTACGTCTCGCACCGGTGCCGTGCGACCGTGCCGATCGAGGTCGACTTCCGCCGCTTCCCCTTCGACGAGCACGTGATCGCGCTGGAGCTCGAGCACGCGGAGTACGACACCGTGGTGATCGAGCTCGCGGTCGACGAGGCCAACCTGCGCTCGCTCCGCAGCCCGCCCGTGTCGGGCTGGTTCGTCGACGACCCCGTGCACGAGGTCGTGACGCACGCATACCGCACCGGCTGGGGCACGCCGAGCCTCCCCGCGGACTACCCCGCCGAGTACTCGCGCGCGCGCACCACGATGCGCCTGCACCACGCGCCGGTCGCCTCGTTCGGCAAGACGTTCCTCGCGCTCTTCATCGCGGTGCTGATCGCGAGCCTCGCGTTCTTCCTCGACGTGGCCGACACCGGCGCGCGGACGGGGACCGCGGTCGCGGGGACGTTCGGCGCGGTGACCTCCTACGCCGTGGTCGCGTACTCGCTGCCCGAGATCTCCTACCTCACGCTCTCGGACCAGATCCACGTGACCGGCCTCGGGTTCGTCTTCTTCGTGCTGGTCGAGACCTGCGTGGTCGCGTACCTCGCGCGCACGGAGCGCGCGGCGCTGGCGCGCCGGATCAACCGCGTCGTGGGGCCCGTGGCGGCGCTGAGCTTCGCGGCGGTGGTGACGGGCCTCGCGCTCGCGTCCTGAGCGCATGCGCGGCGTGCGACTTCGGTTATCCTCTGCCGATGCGTCGACGTCTCGCCCTCGTCCTCCTCGCGCTCCTCGCGCTCCTCGCCCTCCCCGTCTTCGTCGCCGGCCAGCCGGCGCCGGAGTGGCACGACATCGTCAGCTCGCGCCGCCTCATGCGGCACGGCGTGCACCCGACCACCGTGCAGCTGCGCACGACCGGGGAGCGCCGCTGCCTCGGCCGCAACTGCAGCTTCGCGCTCGAGGTGCGGGTCGTCCGCGGCGAGCTCCCCTCGCAGAACCTGCGCTACTTCTTCACGGACACGACCGAGCACGAGCCCGGCTGCCCGTTCACGCACCGCGACACGCTCCTCGCGAACTGGACCGAGGCCGAGATCGCGCCCTCGCGCGACGAGGACCGCCCCTCGTGCGGCGTCGGCGTGACCGCCGACGGAATCGTCGAGGACTGGGTCATCCTGCGCACGCGGCACATGCCCGAGGGCGCGGCGCCCGCGCCCACGCCCACCCCGGCGCCGACGCCCGCGCCCTCGCCGTGAGGGCGCCCGCGGGTCAACGCGGAGGCACGCGCGAGCGCGCGAGCGGGCCGATCCCGGCGACCGCGCGACCGAGCTCCGTGAGCGCTCGTTCGTAGCAGGGCGCCGTCGAGAGGCCCTCCTGCTCTCGCTCGGCCGTGCACGCCGCGCAGCCCGATCCGGGCGACTCCTCGCACACGCTGAGCTCGGCCGTGCCCGGGATCCAGCCCCGCAGCGCCAGCTCGGGCGCGATCACGAAGACGACCGAGAACACGAGCACGAAGGTCGCGCCGACGACGAGCGCGCGCCGTCGCCCCGCCTCGCCCCGGTCCGCGAGCCACGTCCCGAGCGCGACGGCCACGCCGACGGTCAGGAACGCCGCCCACCCCCAGCCCCCGTTCATTCCGTGAGCGTACTACGGACAGGCCCCGCCGCAGACCGCGACGCCCGGGACCGCTTCGGTCGCCCTACTCCGCGTACATCTTGATGTCGGTCGCCGCCGCGAAGGACATCCGCTTCGCCTCCTCCCAGTCGGGGTGGCGCACCATCACCCAGCCGTCGCTGAGCAGCGTCTGCTTCCAGTCGCGCCGCGGCGTGCCCGGCCGCGAGAGCTCGTCCTCGACGACCCACGGCTTGCACTTCTCCATCCACGTGCCGAGCCCGTCGATGCGGGTGATGCGGCCGCGGCCCAGCGCGCGCTTGAAGACGATCCCGCAATTGTACTTGCGGGTGGTCGGCGCCTCGAAGCTCTTCCAGCACGCGACGCGCGCCCACTCGCGGAAGAGATCGATGTCGCCCGTGTAGTTCATCTGATCGACGAGGCGCGCGCCGCCGGGGCGGCAGCCGATCTCGCCGAACACCGCCTCGCCCCTGGGTGTGTGGAACCACTCCATGTGCGTGAAGCCGTCGCCCATCCCGAGCGCGGAGAGCACCCTGCGCCCGAGCGCGATGCCCTTCTGGATCTTCGGCTGCGACAGATCGCGCACCGTGATGATCACGGGGCTGATCCACTCCTCGCTCCGCGCCTCGATGGGCTTCGGGAGGTACTGCGCGACGTTCTCGTAGACGGGCCGGCCGTCGACGCAGACCGTGTCGTAGGTGAACTCCTCGCCGATCACGTACTCCTCGACGCTCACCTCGGGGACGCGCGCGGTCTTGAGCAGCACGTCGGCGAGCGACTTCGCGTCCGTGCAGAGGTACGTGTCGGCGCTGCCCGCCCCGGCGATCGGCTTGATCACGAGGGGGAAGCCGATCTGCTCGGCGGCCTCGCGCGCCTCGCCCGCGCTGCGCGCCCGCGCCGAGCGCGGCACGCGCAGGCCCGCGGCGGCGACGCGCTCCTTCATGAGCTGCTTGTCGCGGAAGCCGCGCACCGCGTCGACGCTCATGCCCGGCACCTTCCAGCGCTCGCGCAGCTTCGCCGCGAGGATCACGAGCGGCTCCCAGTTCGAGAGCACGCGATCCACCGAGCGCCCGCGGAACCACGCGGTGGCGCGCGCGATCACGTCGTCCTCGTCCATGATCCGCGGGACCTCGAGGTAGTCCTCGAGGTGGCGCTTGAGATCGGCGGGGAGGTTCGCGCGCGGGGTGTCCCCGATGCCGTAGACGCTCGCGCCGACCTCGGCGAGGCCGCGCGTGTACTGCTGCATCTCGGGGGGATAGGAGGGAGACAGGAAGACGACTCGCATCGCCGCGAAGCTACACCCGCGGCGGCCCGCTTCGCGATACCATCTCGGCCGCATGCGCCCCGTGGTGTTCGCCGCGCCCTTCCCGCTCGAGACCACGCTCCGCTTCGCCCGCGCGGCCGCGAGCCTGCCCGACGTCGCGCTCCTCGGCGTCGTGCAGGAGCCGCCGAGCGGGCCCGACCGCGGGGTCTTCCAGGAGGTCGTCACGGTCTCCGACGGGCTCTCGACGCGGCAGCTGATCGAGGGGATCGAGGTGCTGAAGCGGCGGCACGGCGCGCCCGCGCGCATCGTCGGCGTGCTCGAGCCGCTCCAGGTGCAGCTCGCGCTCGCGCGCCAGCACTTCGGCGTCCCCGGCACCGACCCGATCACCGCCGAGCTCTTCCGCGACAAGGCCAAGATGAAGGATCGGTTGCGCGCCGCGGGCCTCCCCGTCGCGCGGCACGCGCTCCTCGGCACGCGCGCCGGCGCCGAGGCGTTCGCGCGCGCGATCGGCTTCCCGATGGTGCTCAAGCCCCCGGCGGGGATGGGCGCGAAGGCGACGTTCCGCGTGCGGGACCTCGGGGAGCTGCTCGGCGCGCTCGAGGGGATGCGCGCGAGCGAGGCGGAGCCGATGCTCGCGGAGGAGCTGCTCGTCGGCGACGAGGGGAGCTTCGACACCGTGACCATCGCCGGCAAGCCGCGCGTCGCCTCGATCTCGCGCTACCTCCCGACGCCGCTCACCGTGCTCGAGAACCCGTGGATCCAGTGGTGCTGCGTGCTCCCGCGCGACGTGAGCGGTCCGGAGCACGACGAGGTGCGCCGCGTGGGCGTCGCCGCGATCGAGGCGCTCGGCCTGCGCGACGGCTTCACGCACATGGAGTGGTTCCGGCGCCGCGACGGCTCGATCGTGATCGGAGAGATCGCGCAGCGGCCGCCGGGCGCGAACATCACGCGCATGATCGGGCTCGCGTACGACCTCGACCCGTACCGCGCGTGGGCGCGCTCCGTGATCGACGGCGCGATCGAGGGCGAGTGGCAGCGCCGCTACGCGGTCGGGTGCGCGTTCCTGCGCGGGATGGGGCGCGGCCGCGTGAGCGCGGTGACCGGGGTCGACGAGGCGCAGCGCGCGATGGGCAAGTGGGTCGTCGAGGCGAAGCTCCCGACGCTCGGGGCGCCCAAGGGCGACAGCTACGAGGGCGACGGTTACGTGATCGTGCGCGACGAGCGGACCGACGTGGTCGAGAAGGTGCTGAAGCACGTGATCGAGCACGTGCGGGTGCACTACGCGTGAGGCCGCTCCGCATCCTCTTCGTCTCATCCGAGGTCGCCCCGTTCGCGAAGACCGGGGGCCTCGGCGACGTCGGCGGCGCGCTCCCGCGCGCGCTCGCCGCGGCGGGCCACGACGTGCGCGTGGTG
>JAYRVK010001332.1:0-13944 GCA_041918555.1 Sandaracinaceae bacterium | reverse complement strand
GGGCGCGGGCGCGGGCGCGCGCGCGGGCGCGGGAGCCCTCGCCCTCGCCGTCTCGGGGCACGGGCACGCAGCTGCCGATGTGGGGCGGCGCGCCGCGCGGCGCGAGGCTACCCTCGCGGATGCATGCGGTGGCTCGGCGGTCTGTGCGTGCGCGCGATCCTCGGTGCCGCCACACCCGCGCGCGCCGATCGCACCCCGGTCGCGCCCTCCGCGGCGGCACCCGTGCAGCTCCCGCAGCCCGTGCCGCGCGTGGTCGTCGCGCCGCCGCCGGCGACTCCGCCACTCACGACGCCGCCGCTCGCGGAGGTCCGAGCGGTGCTCCGCGGCATGGACGCCGATGTGCAGCGCTGCGCCGACACCCACGAGCCGTGGCCCGACGCGGGGCCGCGGCCGCGGCTGCGCCTGCGCGTGTGGCTCGAGCCGACCGGCCGCTTCCGGCTCGAGGTGCCCGAGACCGAGGGGCGCGACGACACGTCGCTGACCCCGCGCGTGCGGATCAACCTCGCGCGGCTCCACGCGTGCCTCGGCGCGCAGGTGGCGCGGCTCGTGCGGCCGCACCTGCGGTCCTTCCGCGGGCGCCGGCAGAAGATCGAGCGCGCGTTCCGGATCCACGTGCCGGGGCCGCCCCCGCCGGCGCGCGAGCTCGCGCGGCGCGTGGTCGGGCGGCGCGCGCAGCTCCTCGCGTGCGTGCCCGGCTCGGGCCCCGACGGGGAGCCCGCCGAGCTCGTCGTGCGCGCGACCCTGGGCCTCGACGGCGTCGTGCGGCTCACCGGGCTCGCGGTGCCCGAGTCGGTGCCGTTCGAGCTCGCGGCGCGGTGCGTCGCGGACGAGCTCGGCCTGTTGTCGGGCGGGCGCGTGACGGGGGCGCGGCCCTTCGAGGCGGCCGTTCGCTACCGCTTCCGGCCCGTTGTCTCGGCGCACCCCGAGTGAGGTAGAATCGCCGCGGGATGGGGGCCGACGACGACGAGCTCGACTGGGGCGAGGACGAAGGCACCGTCCAGCTCGATCTGCGCAAGGTCGGCCCGATCGGCCGGCCCGGCGAGAACGCGCAGCCGTACCTCATCGTCTACGCGGGCGCCGCGGTCGGCCGCACCCTGCGCGTCGGCGAGGAGCTCACGATCGGGCGCAGCCCGCGCGCCGAGCTCCAGCTCCACGGGGAGGGCGTCTCGCGGCTCCACGCGCGCCTGCGGAGGATCGACGGAGTCGTGCACCTCGAGGATCTCGGCTCGACGAACGGCACGCTCGTCAACGGCGAGCGCGTCACCGCGCCGCGCGCGCTCGTCGACGGCGACCAGATCCAGGTGGGCGTGAACCTGCTCCTGAAGTTCTCGCTCCAGAACGAGGCGCAGGCGCGCTTCCAGGAGGAGCTCTACGAGGCGGCGCTGCGCGATCCGCTGACGAAGGTCCACAACCGCCGGGCCTTCGACGATCGCCTCGACACCGACCTCTCCCACGCGCGGCGGCACGGAGAGGCGCTCACGCTCCTCCTGTTCGACCTCGACTTCTTCAAGTCGGTCAACGACACGTACGGCCACATCGCGGGCGACTACGTGCTCTCGACGTTCGCCGAGCTCGTGCAGTCGATGGTGCGGCGCGAGGATCTGTTCGCCCGCTACGGCGGCGAGGAGTTCGCGATGATCTGTCGGAGCACGCCGATCGTCGCGGCGGCCAGCCTCGCCGAGCGGATCCGCGCGCAGACCGCGGCCACGCGCTTCGCGCACGACGGCAAGACGATCCCGGTGAGCGTGAGCGTCGGGGTCGCGATGGCGCGCGGCGACGACACGATCGAGGCGCTGATCGAGCGCGCCGACAAGGCGCTCTACCGAGCCAAGCAGGACGGCCGGAACCGCGTCGTCACGGCGCCCGAGGCATAGCCGAGAGGCCGGCGGCGTAGGCTGGGTGTCGTGAACGGTCGGGGCGTCCTCTCGGCGATCGCCGTCGCGCTCGGCGCGAGCGCGCTCGGGGTCGGGCTGTGGACCGGCGCCACCTACGCGGCGATGGCGACGATCCTCCCGCTCCACCTCGACGTGTCGTGGATCCACGGGGCCGCGTGGGCGCTCGCGCTCGCGGCGTCGCTCGCGGCGATCGGGCTCGTCGCCCCGCCCGCGTCGGGCGCGAAGCGCGGCGCGCTCGGCCTCCTCGGTGCGGCGGCGTGCGTCGGGATCGGGTGGACCGCCTCGACCGTGTACGCGCCCGACGGCTGGTCGATCGCGGTGCTCGCGATCGGCGGCCTCGGCGCGCTCGCCGCGCTGGTCCTGGCCGCGCGTCCCTGGCCGTCGGCGCCCGCGGGGCGCTCCCGCGTCGGCGCGCTCGTGCTCGCGCTCGGGCTCGCGCTCGGGTGGGGGCAAGGCGTCTTGCTCGATGTGGTCGAGGAGCACCGCGCGCAGGCGCTCCCCGCGCGCGCGCTCGAGCTGCGAGCCGCGTATCCGTACTCGGTCGAGCCGCTCGAGGAGCGGAGCGAGGGCGTGGACGGGATCGCGATCGTCCCGCCTGCGATGCCCGCCGTGGTCGTCGACGCACAGGGGCGCGTGGGGGACGTGATCTCCCTCGGGGGTGAGGCCTGGAACGTCCACGCCAGCCACGCGCTGCGCCTCGCGCGATCGGACGTGCATCGGGTGCGCTGGCTCGACGCGGGTGACGTCTTCGGTGTGACCATCCGCGTGGGCGGCGCGACGCGGATCGCGCTCGACGAGCGGGCCCGCCGGAGGAGCAGCCAGTACGACGTGCTCTGTGCAGACGGCGAGCCGCTCGCGCTCGTGTTCCACGCGGGCCTCGAGCCGGGGCGGCTCGTGCTCATGGACGCCGATCGCGCGAGGCTCCATCGGGTCTACCGCGTGCTGACGCGACCCTGAGCGAGGGTTGCCGGCAAGGGTTGCTCGATCGCCACCCGCTCCAGCCCGTTCCCGCGCGCCGGCCCTGGGTACGCGGCTTGCGGAGCCCGATCCCATGCACCCCATCTCGCTGCGGTTCTCGGTCCAGCTCCTCCCCCCCGGCGGCGGCGCGCCCGTCCCCGTCGACTTCCAGGGCCAGGCCCTCCTCGCCGGCCCCGCGGACCCTGCGCGCGTGAGCGCCGCGATCCAGGAGGCGACGCGCGAGGTCGTGCAGGCCAAGCTCCAGGGCAACCAGGTCGCCTTCCCGACGCTCTCCATGAGCCTCGGCCACTTCGTCCCCGAGATCTCCACGCGCGCCGCGGGGCCCCTCGGCTTCGCGAACGCGACGCTCTCCTCGCTCCAGCTCACCGCGGCGGTCCCGCAGCACGCAGTCGCGCCGGCCGCCGCTCAGGTCATGACGGGGAGCCAGATCGCGCAGAACGTGGCGGGCAACTTCGCCTCCAACGCGCTCGCCGCCGCGATGCCCGGCCCCCCGACGGTCCACGCGAACGTCGGCGGCTTCCACCTCCGCGTGGGCCCGGGCAGCGACTCGATCGGCGACCAGGTAGAGAGCGAGGTGAAGGACCGCATCCTCCACTACGCCATCGTCGGCGGCACGCTCCTGCTCGTCAGCGCGATCTGCGTCGTCGCGATCGCCGTCAAGTTGATCTTCTGAGCTACTTGAGCTCGCGCTTGAGGATCTTCCCCGTCGGCCCCTTCGGGAGCGCGTCGCGGATCTCGATCACGCGCGGGTACTTGTACGCCGCGAGCTTCTCCTTGCAGTAGGCGATGATCTCGTCGGCGGTCGCGGACTGGCCCGCCTTGAACGCGAGCACGGCCTTCACCTCTTCGCCGTGGCTCTCGTGCGGGATGCCGATGACGGCGGCCTCCGCGACCGCAGGGTGGCCGTAGAGGACCTCCTCGATCTCGCGCGGGTACACGTTGAAGCCGCCGCGGATGATCATGTCCTTCTTGCGGTCGACGATGAAGTAGTAGCCCTCCTCGTCGCGCGTCGCGACGTCGCCGGTGTGGAACCAGCCGCCCTTCATCGCCTCCTCGGTGGCCTCGGGCTTCTTCAGGTAGCCCTTCATCACGTTGTGGCCCTTGATGCAGATCTCGCCCGGTGTGTTCGCCGCGGTGATCGTCTTGTCGTCGGCGTCGACGAGCTTGAACTCGACGCCCCAGATCGGGAGGCCGATCGAGCCGGGCTTCTTCGGGCGATCCAGCACGTTGAACGACGCGACGGGCGAGGTCTCGCTCAGGCCGTAGCCCTCGAGGATGTTCACCCGGTACTTCTCGTCGAACGCGCGCATCACCTCGACCGGCATCGCCGAGCCGCCGCTCATGCACTTCGCGATGCAGAGGTCGTACTTCTGCGCCTCCGGGTAGTGGAGGAGCGCGAAGTACATCGTCGGCACGCCCGCGAAGAGGTTCACGCGGTAGGCCTGCATCAGATCGAGCGCGCTCTTCGGATCGAAGCGCGGGAGCAGCACGATGGTCCCGCCGGCCGACAAGACGGCGTTCTGGATGCAGGTCTGGCCGAACGAGTGGAAGAGCGGGAGCGTCGCGAGCGCGACGGTCGTCTCGTCCATCCCGACGAGGAAGCGCTGCGCGTAGAGCGCGTTGAAGAACATGTTGAAGTGCGTGAGCTCGGCGCCCTTCGCGCGGCCGGTCGTGCCCGAGGTGTAGAGGATCACCGCGGTGTCGTCGGGCATGCGGTTCGTGAGGTCGGTGATCGGCGCCGAGCCGCCGATCAGCGCGGTCATGTTGTGCGCGCCCTCGGGCGCCTGGACGTCCGCGCGGTCGGCCTTGGCGACGATCAGGTGTTTGCACGAGGCGACGCGGTGGAACGCGGCCTGCGCCTGCTCGAGGAAGCCCTCCCACACCACCAGCGCGACCGCGTCCGAGTCCTCGAGGTGGTAGACGATCTCGTCCGCGGTGAGGAGCACGTTGAGCGGGACCACCGCCGCGCCCGCGTAGTGCGTGCCGAAGTACGCGATCGTGAAGTGCGGCACGTTCGGCAGGAGCAGCGCCACGTGCTTGCCCGGGGTCACGCCGAGCTTCGCGAGCCCGCCGCCGAAGCGCGACGCGAAGGCCTCGAGCTCGCCGTAGCTGATCTTGCTCTCGCCGATCGCGAGGGCGGTCTTGCCGGGGTTCTTCTTGGCGCTCTCGCGCAGCAGGGTGGCGACGTTCAGCATGGTCGGTCTCCGCGGGACGTTGGGTGGACGGCCGATCTATCGCGGAGGCGGCCCGCGGTTCAAGGGCGGGGCGGCAGGTCCGAGAGGAAGCGCTCGCGCTGGCTGAACGGGCGCGGAGGGCGGCTGGACCACTCGGGCTGTACCCAGAGGTCGTCGAGACCGCCGGCGAGGAACGACGCGAGGCGCCAGCTCCCGCCGCTCCCTACGAAGAGCGCGCGCGGGCCGCTCGGCTCGGCGGCCGCGGCGCACTCGGAGGCGCGCGCGGGGCGGGCCTCGGCGGCGGGGCACACCACCGCGCCGTCGACGCCTCCGCACGGGCTCGCGAGGAGCGCCTCGAGGCGCGTCCAGGCCGCGGTCTCGTCGGCGCGCCACGCCTCGAGCGCTGTGCCGGCGTCGCGGTGCTCCGCGTGGAGGGAGTACTGGAGCCGCGGGTGCACGAGCCGCGCGATCGCGTCGGTGTCGCGGCCGGCCGCGATCTCGGCGAAGCGCGCGCGCTCGGCCGCGAACCCGGGTGGCTCGGGGCTCGCGGGCGCCGCCGGCACCGGCGTACCGAGGGCCCAGCCGATCAGCACGCGCGTGCTCGTCGATCCGTCGCCGGTCTCGGGTGAGTAGCTCCCGTCGGTCGCGACCGCGAGCCCGACGTGCGGGAGGATCCACGCCTCGGTGCTCCAGCGGTCCCGGTGCATCGCGAAGGCGCCGCAGCCGGCCCGCGTGCAGACCCGATCGCGGACCGCGCGCCCGGGCGGGACCTCGTGGAGCCCTTCCTCGAAGCGGGCGCGCGCGGCGCGCGCGTCGGCGGGGAGCGCGACGTCGTCGGTGGCGCGCACCAGCACCTCGCCGCGTCGCAGGCGCAGCGCGTCGGCGACGAGGATCCGCTGGGCGCACTCCTCCGGGGTGCCGAGGCACGCGAGCACGCGCACCTCCACGCGCGCCGCCTGGATCGGACCGAAGGTCACCGCCTCCGCGACGCGCTCTTCGATCACGTGCGGCGCTCCGCGCAGCGACGCGTGCCAGCTCTCGGTGAGGACGTAGCGGTGCACGTTGCCCGGGGTCATCAGCGCGTCGAGCGCCTCCGCGGGGCGCGCGTCGGTCGCGCACGGGGGTGGATCGAAGGGCGGGCTCACCGCGATCGCCGGAGCCGGCGCGCTCGCCGGGGGCGGCGTGGGAACGAGCTCGGAGGGCGGGGGCTCGACGGACGCGATCGCGGTCTCGAGCGGCGCGGGCGGGGCCGGCGCGGTGGCTGGCTCGCGGGGCGCGCCGCACGCGGCGAGCCCCGCGGCGAGGAGCACGACCGCGCCGCGACCCATCATCGCGGAGTCCAACGCGCCACGGGGTGGGCTCGCATTCCCGGGCTCACGCGTCCTCGGGACCTCCCGGGTCCTTCGAACGCAAGAGTCGTTGACGGGCCTCGCGCTGCGCCGCGGCGACGCGTTCGCGCTCCTCGTCGGCCGCGCGATCGGCCTCGCGGAGCGCGCCGAGCTGCGCTCGGTCGACGACCCGCGCCGCGGCGACGTCGAGGACCTCCGTCGACGTGTCGATCCCCGCGCGCTCGATCGGATCGCGCAAGAGCGTGCGCGCGAACTCGCGGCGCTCGGTGCCCGACTCCTCGCGCTCGACGTCGAGCGCATCGAGCCGCGCCGCCACCCGCTCGCGCGCGAGCTCGAGGTCGCTCGCGCCGAACACGGTGGCGAGCCACCGGTCGAGGAGCTCGGTCGTCGCGACCCGCCGGCGCGGCGCGCGCCGCGACGGATAGAGCGCCCACTCCCACCAGCGGGGTTGCGCGTTCGCGTAGTAGCGCAGCCGGGCCGCGAGCTCGATCAGCGCGCTCGCGCGCCAGCCGTCGAGCGCGGGCGCCGGGATCCGCGGCGCCTGCTCCACGAGCTTCGTCAAGAGGGGCAGCGCGCGCGCGAGGTCGTCGTCCGAGAGCCCGCTCCGCCAGCCCGCCGCCTGGATCGCGCGCTGCTCCTCCACGAGGTCGACGAGGATCGCGGCGAGCTCGGCGGTCGCTTCCGTCCGGTGCCTCAGCGCGTCCTCGAGCTGCGCGAGCTTGGGGCCGAAGGCGCGCGCGAGCAGGACCACGCGCTCGACGCTGCCCGAGTCGAGCTCGCTCGCGTCGGGCACCGCGCTCGCCTGGAGCACGCTCGTCCCCGCCGCGTCGTGGGTGCTCCGCACGGTGAGGGTCCCCACCTTCCAGCGCCGCGCGAGCCCGAAATTTCCCACCTCCTCGGGCGCGAACGCGCTCTGCACGATGAAGCGCCGGTGCGGGTACTCGTCCGCGAGGTGCTCCGAGAGCGCGAGCGCCCGCTTCGCGAGGAGCGCCTCGCTCGGGGCCTCGAACCACATCCCGACGTGATGCACGTCCAGCATCTGGTGGATCTCGCCGCCGCCCTCGATCGCCGCGAGCGCCTCGCGGAAGGCGGCGGGGCTCTCGCGATGCTCCGTCGGGTCGCCCGCGCCGTCGGGGATGAGCCAGCGCTCGATCGCCACGTCGCCGGGCTCGCCGCCGAAGATCGCGACGCTGATGTCGGCCTCGACGAGCGCGCGGACCTGATCGCGATCGAGCAGGCGGTGCGGTCGCACGTCGCCGAGCGGCGTCTGGATCGGGGGGTCGAGCACGATCACGGTCCCGCCCGCGAGGTGCTCCCGCAGGGTGCCGTCGCCCATCGGCCGATGGAGGTCGAGGTGGCCCTCGAGCGACACGTCCCACACCGCCATCGCGAGCCCGACACGCCGGGCGAGGCGCTCCCAGCCCTCGATCTGCGCGCGCGTCGTCGCGTGGCTCGTCACGAGGAGGAGCTCGCAGCCGGCGACGCGCCGATAGCGCTGCGCGACGCGGACCTCGAGCTCGCGGTGCTGGATCGCGCGCGGCGCGCCGGGCGCGTCCGGCGGCGCGAGCTCGAGGGTCAGCCAGTACCGCGCGGCCGCGTAGTGCGGCGCTCCGGCGTCGATCTCGACGGTCGCCTCGAAGCTCCGCGCCTCGCCCGCCTCGAGGATCGGGAGCTCCTCGACCCAGCCCTCCTCGTGCGGGACGAGGTGATCGCGCCCGTCGTAGAGGCGCACGTGCCCGGCCCCGAGCTCGGAGCCGTGGGCGCGCAGCCGGAAGCGCAGCGCGCGGCCGAGCTCGGAGGCCGCGCCGAACGCGCGGCTCGCGACGCTCTCGATCGTGAAGCGCACCCGCGCCGCCTCGCCCGGCGCGAGGCCCGGCAGCGACTCGATCGCGGAGGCCCGCACGGGGTAGCGCACGACGAAGCGACCGAGCGGATCGCCGCTCGCGTGGTAGCCGTCGAAGGCGCGGTGCGCCGCGGGGAGGTACGCGCCGTGGACGACGTGGTCGACCACCTCGAGCGGCTCGCTCGGAGCCTCGGGGACGAAGTCGCCGATCGTGAAGTGGAGCGCGCCCTCGACGGCGGCCACGTGGCCCGGCTCGACCGCTGCAGGGAGCAAGAGATGTTGCTCGTTCGCCGGCCACACCCAGCCCTGCGACTCGAGCACGAGGTGGATCGCGTGGTTCGGGGGCGTGGGCATCCCGCCGACGTTCTCCACGCGGAGCGCGTCGACGATCACCCGCTCGCGCGGCTCGTAGACGTCGTCGCGGTTCTCGCTGGCGTGGCGGAACCCGACCACGCGCAGCCGATAGCGATCGGGGTAGCGGCGCACCGTGCCGTCGGCGTCGCGGACCGCGATCTCGAAGCGGCCCGTGGCGCCGGCCGCCCCGGCGCACAGCGCGACGCTCGCGGACCGGCCGTCGTGCCCCGACGGGCCGCTCGAGCCGCCGGGGTTGCGGTGGTGCTTGGTGTGGGTCTGGGTCCCGTGCTTGGTCTTCTCGGTGTGGGACGTGGTCCAGGAGTGCGAGTCGCCGCCCGCGCCGCCGGGGCCGCCGGAGCCACCGCGGCCGTTGCTCCCCGCGCGGCCGCCCGCGCCTCCGTCCACGCGGCTGCGCACGAGCAGCACGAGGTGCGTGTCGCGCGCGTCGACGGTGACGCGCACGCGGCCGCCCGCGCCGCCCGACGCGCCGCTCGATCCCGGCGCGCCGTTCCCTCCGTCGCCGCCGCGGCCGCCGTTTCCCCCGTCCGAGTGCCGCGTCGCGTCGCGGCCCCTGTGCCCGCGCGCGCCACGTCCGCCGTCGCCGCCGCGTCCGCCGTCGCCGCCGCGCCCGCCCACCGCCGACAGATCGAGGAAGCCGCCCTCGCCGAAGGCGATCTCTTCGTGCAAGGTGTCTTGACCGCCCGGCGCCGCCGCGCGCCCCGTGAGGAGGAGGATCGGCTCGGGCGAATCGGTCGGCGCGAGCGTGATCTCGATCGCGCCCGCGGGCTCGCCCGGCTGCGCCGCTCCCGCGGCCGTCCCGTCCCTGCCGTCGTCGCCGCTGCTGGAGCCGCTGGCGCCGTCGCGCCCGTCGCTCGCCGAGAGCCCGTCGTGTCCCGACACGTCGAGGTGCACGAGCGAACGGCTCGGGTCGTCGTCGACCACCTCGGGGACGCTCGGGGGGCGCTCGCGATAGACCATGGTCGCCTACTCCTCGGGGCAGAGGATATGCGTCATCGGGCCGGTCATGGGGAGCCCGCCGCTCCGCTCGACGCAGCGACCCTCGACGAAGAGCCAGGGGAACGCGGTCGTCTCGGCGGGCGGCTCGTCCTCCGAGGCGCAGCGCAGCGCGTGCGCGCCGCCCTCGACGGTCGCGTCGTCCGGTACGCAGTCGAGGACGAGCCGCGGGCCCGCGCCCCGGCACACCGTCGGCGCCTCCGCGCGGCCCGCGTCCTCACGCTGAATCGTGCAAGACGTCTCGACACGCGAGAGCTCGATGCGCGAGGCCTCGCCGGTGCGCTGGACGACGCCTGTCCATGCGTGGCGCCAGCGCGCGGTCGTCTCCGTCCGACCGAAGGAGGGCGAGAACGAGTAGTCGCCGCGCTCCCCGGCGTCCTCGAGCGCGACGGGCGCACCGTCCGTGAGGGCGCCCGTGACGGCGACGCGGGCGTCGAGGCGGCTCCCCTGCGCGCCGGCCTCGTCGGCCATGTGGAGGTTGTAGTGCGCGCGATCGCGGAAGTCCGAGCGGATCGCCGCGGGCGTCGGCGCGGGCTCGGCGGGCGCCGGGGGGGCCGTCGGGGGCGGGGCCTCGCCGCCGCACGCGACGAGGAGGGCGCAGAGGAGGAGCCGCACGCGGCCCCCTCAGAAGTGGCTGAGGGTCAAGCCGAGCTGCGCGCCGCCGGGCGCGGGCACCGCGTCGAGCGCGAGCACGGGGGCGCCCTCGTCCTCGCCGAGCACGTACTGCGCGACGCGCACCGTGCGCGAGAGCGAGAGGCCCAGGACGAACATCGTGAGGCCGGCGAGCTGCGCGACGCCGCCGATCACCGAGCCGATGCCCTCGTCGTCGCTGTTCGCGTAGCTGAGCGCGACCCACGGGCCGACGAGCGGCACCCACGACCAGGACACGTAGTCGCTGTCGAAGCTCAGGCTCGAGCTCATCACGCCGGTGAGGATGTAGCTGACCCCGAAGACGATGATGCCGGGGATCCACAGGCCCTTGATCGACTGCTGCTGCTCGACGTAGCGGATCTGCCGCTGCGGCGCGGGCGCGTAGGTCGGCGCGTAGGTCGGCGCGTAGGTCGGCGCGTACGTCGGCGCCGGCTGCACGTAGACCTGGCCGCTCACGCCGTAGCCGGGCGGCGGCTGCGGCACGCCCTGCGGCTGCCCGTACTGGACCTGGCCCTGCACGACGACGGACTGCGCCTCGGCGAGCGCAGGTGCAGTGGCCGCGAGGGCGAGGAGCATCGCGAAGAGCAGTGAGCGTGCGTTCATCGAGTCGGTCTCCATGCGCTGCGGGGAATTTCGGCCATCCGGGACCACGACGCAAGGGACGGCTACGGGCCGGCGCCCTCGCGGAGGAGGCGCTCGGGGTCGGCGCTCGGATCGCAGGGGCTCCCGAGGACGAGGCCGCCCGGCTCGAGGCGCGTGCTCCCGTCGACGCCCGCGATCCACAGCTCGACGCGGCGGCTCTGTGAGCGGCCGCCCGCGGTGACGTCGTCGGCGATCGGGTCCCCCTCGCCGTAGCCGATCGCGTCGAGGCGCGCGCACGCGATCCCGTGATCGACGAGCCAGCGCGCCACCGCGAGCGCCCGCGCCGCCGTGAGGCGGAGGTTGTACTCGGCGCTCCCTCGCGCGTCGCTGTGCGCGGCCACGCGCGCCGCGGTGACGCGCGGTGCGCCCTCGAGCAGCGCACGCAGCGCCTGGAGCGCGGGCTCGGACTCGAGCAGGAGCGCCGAGGAGTTGGTGCGAAAGGAGACGGCGAGCGTCATGAACAGCGCCTGCTCCCCCGCGCGCTCGGGCGCGAGGCCGAGCTCGGTCGCGTGGGTCTGCGTCGCGTCGAGGACCGCGGGGTCGAGCCACGCCGGCGCCTCCGGCGGGGCCTCCGGCTCGGGCGCCGCCGTCACCCCGCCGTCCGCGACCGGCGCGGAGTCCTCGGGGGCCGCCGCTGGCGTCCCGTACTCGAGCGTCGCGCCCACGCACGCCGTCAGGACGAGCGCGGCGCACGCGATGGTCGCGCGGCGGATCACGTCGAGGATACGCGCGCGGCCGGGCGGGTCTTCCGCAGTATGATCCGCGCGTGCGGCGCGACGCGCGAACGCTCGGGCTCGGGGTCGGGGCGCTCCTCGCGCTGGTCGCCCTGATCGCGTGGTGGCTCGCGGGGACCGACGGCGGCCGGCGGTTCCTCGAGGGCGGCGCGCGGCACGCCGATCGCGCGCTCGACGGCCCCCGCGACGCGACCGCGGCCGACCCGCGCGTCCGCGCCGACGCGTCGGTCGCCGAGGCCGAGGCGGTCGGCGGCGGCGCGCGCGATCCGCGCCAGCAGGACCAGAGCACCGAGGGCCGGAGCGACGGCGCCGTGCCCTACGTCGCCACGCCGCCCTATGCGTCGCCCACCGAGGACATCGTGGTGCTGACCCCCGAGGCGCTGAACCAGCGCCGCCTCGAGCAGGTCGGGCTCATCGAGCGGCAGATCGCCGAGCTCGACCAGAGCATCGAGGCCGCGCCCGACGGGCCGATGACGCCGTCGCTCATGGCGCGCCGCGAGCACCTCGAGGGGCGCCGCGCGGATCTCCTCGCCGCGATCGCCGACGATGCAAATTGAATTGCTCAGTCGACCGCATCCGGCGGCTCGTCGTCGACGAGCGTCGAGGGCTCGAGATCGCCAGGGAGCGTGTCCATCAGCTCGTCGGCCGCGTCGACCGTGGTGGCGTCGGCGACGCCGGCCTGGCGGCGCGCGCGCGCGAGCGCGAGCCCCATCGCCGTCGCGGAGTCGTAGCGCTGTCCGGGCTCCTTCGAGAGCGCGATCTCGATCACGCGGTCGAGCGCCTTGCTCACCTCGGGACGCACGTCGCGCACCGGCGGCGGCTGATCGATCAGCACGGCCGTGATCACCCCCGAGAGGCTCGGCGAGTCGAAGGGCGAGATCCCCGTGAGCAGCTCGTACAGCATCACGCCGACGGCCCAGAGGTCGACGCGCGCGTCGAGGTGCTCGACTCCGCGTGCCTGCTCGGGCGCGAGGTAGCGGGGCGTCCCGATGATCTCACCCGCGCCCGTCATGCGGGCCTCGCCCTCGGCCTTGGAGATCCCGAAGTCGAGGAGCTTGCTGCGCGGCGAGGCGCCGCGGAGCAGGAACACGTTCGCGGGCTTCACGTCGCGGTGGACGATCCCCGCCTGGTGCACCGCCTCGAGGCCGGAGAGCACCTGCGTCGCGATGTCGATCGCGTCGACGATCTCGAGGCGGCCCTCCCGCCGCAGGCGCGCGTCGAGCGGCTCTCCGTCGAGCAGCTCCATCACGAGGAACGGCGAGCCGTCCGAGAGCGCGCCCACGTCGTGGATCGCGACCACGTGCTCGTGCCGGACCTGCGCGGCCGCGCGCGCCTCGCGCAGCAGCCGGCGGGAGGAGCGGGGATCGTGGGCGAAGAGCACCTTGATCGCGACCTCGCGCTGGAGCGCGGTGTGCGTCGCGCGGTAGACGACGCCCATCCCGCCCTCCGCGATGCGCGCGCGGATCGCGTAGCGACCGTCGAGGACCTGTCCGACCAGCGGGTCGGACGGAGCCGGGTGGGGCGGGCCGGGGGCCACGACGGGCGATCCTACCAGTCGAGCGCGGCCGAACGAAGCCTCGCCCGGGGGCCTGCGCCTGCTATCGTCGCGCGCGATGGACGAGTATCAGCTCATCGAGCCCGGCACCCTCGCGGCGCTGGCGCTCCTCGACGGATGCGCCGGCTGGATCGCGGGCCTCGCGCTCCTCGTCGTCGGCTTCGTCACGGTGCGCAAGGCGCACGCGACCGCGGGCTACCTCGCCGGCGGCGCGGGGCTGCTCCAGTTCCTGTCGGCGTGCTGTGGGAGCTGGCAGTCGCCGGCGGCCGTGTGGCTCGAGATGAGCCCTCCGGAGATCGCCTATCTGCTCTCGCAGATCCTCGCGTTCCTCGCGTTCCTCGGGATGGCGGGCCTCGTGATCGGTGCGGGCGTCGTCCTCGCGAAGGCCGCGACCCCGGCGGGAGGTGCCAAGTGAGCGCGCTCTTCACGTGTACCGCGCTGCTCGTCGCGATCGCGCTCATCGCGGTGGGCGCGACCGCCATCCGCAAGGCCAACCCCACGAGCGGCTACCTCTTCATCGCCGCGGGCGCGGTGATGTTCCTGATGCGCTGCTGCCTCGGCTTCTCGTCGATGGAGTCGATGCTCCGCGCCGGCATGGACTACGAGCTCGTCCAGATGGTGATGGTCGTCAAGACGCTGCTCGGCGCCGGCGAGGTGTTGCTGATCGCGATCCTGCTCGCGTCCGCGCTCGCCACGCTCGCCAAGAAGGTCTGAGTTCTCGAAGGGGGTTTCACCCCCTTCCCCCAGCGCGAGTG
>JAYRVK010001331.1:0-11067 GCA_041918555.1 Sandaracinaceae bacterium | reverse complement strand
CCCGAGCAGCTCGCGTTCTCGCACTGGCGCAGCCGCACGTTGACCTGGCCCGCGGGCCCGCGCGCGGTCACGCAGACGTGCCGCGCGACGTCGGTGAGCGGGACGTCGAGCGCGTCGACGGTGAGCGGCCGGCGCGGATCGGCGCCCTCCCCCGCGACCTGGATCAGGAGGACCTGCCCCGCGCTCGCCGGCGTGTCGAGCTCGAGCACGATCGTGCCCGCGTCCGAGCAGCCCGCGAGCAGCAGGAGGCAGCCGAGCGAGGCTCTGGTCATGGGCGATCCGAGGTGGGGGGCCGCTTCGCGATCGCGACGAGCAGCCAGCCGAAGGTGACGACGCCGCCGAGGATCCCGATCGCGGCGGGGCTCACGTTGGGGCCGAGGTCCACGAGGCCGGGGTGCGTGAACGTGTAGCCGAAGAAGATCGCGCTGAGCGCGAAGAGGACCGCGGGGAGCGCGATCCCTCCCGGGAGGCCGCGTCCGGGCGGCGCGCTCATTTGGCCCGCACCTCGTCCACGGGCGGCCGCGTCGCGCGGCGCTCGTACCGCCCGTCCACGCGCTCCCACACCTCGCGCGCGCCCGCCTCGCGCGCGCCCTCGAGGGGCTTCTTGAGCGGCCGGTACCCGTCGGTCAGCGCGATCGCGTCCACGATGCGGAGATAGCGCGGCCGGGCCCTCGGGGGGAGCTTCTCGTCGAGGTGCGCGGCGAGCTTCGCGACGTCGAGCACGTCGCCGCGCGGGACGAGCGTCGCCGCGACCTCGCCCGGCCGGCCCTCCGCCCACGCATGCACCACGACCATCCTCACGTCGGGGCGCCGGTAGATGGCGTCCTCGACCTCGCGCGTGAACACGGGCCCGCCCTCGGTGCGGACGACGTCGCTCCACCGATCGACGAACCAGTAGTCGCCGTCGGCGTCCTGCCGGAGCAGGTCGCCCGAGACGAACCAGCGATCCCCCGGCTCGAACACGCCCTCCGCGATCCGCTCGCGATCCGAGCCGCCGACGTAGCCGTCGAAGCCCGCCATCGGGTGGCCACGGTCCACGCGCGCGATGAGCATCCCGGGGCGATCGACGCCGCAGCGCTGCAAGAAGCCTTGCTCGTCGCGCACGAAGTCGTCCGCGCGGAAGTCCCACGCCACGATCGACATGTCGGTCGCGCCGGGGAGCGGCTGGCCGAGCGCGCCGACCTTCTCGCCGCTCGCGTTGGCGAGCACCGCGTTGCCCTCGGTCGAGGCGTAGAACTCGAGCACGCCGACCTTGAAGCGCGTCTGCAGGCGCTCCCACACGTCGCGCCGCATGCCGCTGCCGGCGAAGATGCGCACCGGGTTGTTGCCGTCGGCGGGATCCGGCGGCGCGTCGACGAGCTCGCGGCACATCTCTCCCGCGTAGAACACCGTCGTCGCGCCGTAGCGCCGCGCCTCGCTCCAGAAGTGCGCGGGCGAGAAGCGCGACGCGAGCGCGAGGCGCGAGCCGCCGATGAGCGCGCCGCCGACCGCGACGAGGATCCCCGCCGCGTGGTGGAGCGGGAGCACGCAGTACACCGTGTCGTTCGGGTTCAGGGTGCAGCCCGCCGCCGCGCCGAGCGCGCTGAAGGCCCAGCGCCGGTTGGTGATCCGCGCGGCCCGCGGCTCCTCCGCGCGCCCCGCGGTGAACAGGATCATCGCCTCGTCGGCCGCGCGCCCGGGGTTGGGCTCGTACCACTTCGGGAGCACCACGCGCGCGGGATCGATCGCCTCCATGTCGCGCACGCGCTCGGGGAGCCTCCGGCCCGGACCGTAGGGCCCGCCGAGCGCGAGCACCGGGCCGCCGAACGCGTCGCGCGCGGTCGCGGCGTGCGCGGGGTCGGCGATGACGTGCTCGACCTCGGCCGCGACGAGCGCGCGCTCGAGCCCGACGCGCTTCATGTCCGGGCTCAGCAGCACGGCGACGGCGCCGAGCCGGTTCAGCGCGGTGACGATCGAGAGGTAGGTCGGCCGCGGCTGCATCAGCACCGCGACGCGCTGCCCGGGCGTCACGCCGCACTCGACGAGACCGCGCACGATCGCGTCGACGCGCCGGTCCGCGTCCGCGTAGCTGAACGCGCGCCCCTTCCAGAGGAAGAACGTCGCGTCGGGCTGCGCCTCGGCCTGCTCGGCGAGGGCGAGGCCCGCGCTGATCCTCGTGTCCGCGCGCAGCTTGCGCAGGCGCGTGAGCCGCGGGAGCTGCCAGCGCAGCGCGTCGATCGCGCCGGTGAGGTCCTCGCCGGCGCGCGCGAGCCGGCCGACCACGTCCTTGCCCGCGCCCGCGGCGAAGCCGTAGAGGTCCTCGACGTCGAGGTCGAGGTCGTCGAAGGCGACGTCGTCGACGTCATCGATCTTTGCTTCCTCCACGGGTCGCAGCCGCTCGGGGAGCTCGCCCCCCTCGTCGACCCAGCGCATCCACGCGGTCACCGTCGGCCACACCTCGCCGAGCGCGCGCGAGCCCACGACGAGGCCCAGGTGCCCCGCGCGGACGCCGACCTCGTGGGTGTCCGCGTTGAACGCCGCGCTCTTGATCGCGCGGACCGACGCGGGCCGCGCGATGTCGTCGCGCAGGCCCACGAAGTAGAGGATCGGGCAGGTGACGTCCGCGAGGCTGACGCTGCGCCCGTCGATCACGAAGCCGCCGGAGGCCATGCGGTTGGCGACGATGAACTCGTCGACGAACGTGCGGAGCGCCGGGCCGGGCCACGCGACGAAGCCCTCGCCGCCGAGGAAGCGGCGCCGGCTCTCGCGCTTCTCGAGGGCCTGCCGATCGTGGAGCTTCTGTACGAACTCGACGAGCTGCTCCGCCTCCTTCTTCGGGCTCACCATCTTGAAGCCGAAGCTCGTGAGGAAGCCGGGGAGGCCGTCGAGCTCGTTGAGCGGCCGCTCGATCACCTGGCGAAGCCCGCCGAGCAGCTTCTCGGCGAGCTCCTGGGGCACGGGCACCGGGAGGTTGCGGTAGATGTCGACCGGGCTCCCGAACGTGATGATCGAGGCGACCGACTTGCTCCCGAGGTACGCGCCGGCCTGGTAGCAGAACATCCCGCCCTGCGAGTAGCCCGCGAGGTGCACGTCGCGGCCGCGCTCCGTCGCCACGTGCTCGATCGCGTCCGCCACCGCGCGGACGTGATCGTCGAGCGTGCGGCTCATCCCGCCCTCGACGCGCTCGGGCGCGCCGAAGTCGACCATCCACACGTCGAGGCCCTGGCCGAGCAGGTAGCTCGCCGCGCTGACGTCGGGCGACATGTCGTAGATCTCGCTCGTCACCATGAGCGGCGGGATGAGGAGGATGGGCGCGCCGCATCCGACCTCCGCGCTCTCGACCCCCTGGTAGCGGCGCAGGCCGTAGATGCGATCGGAGTGGACGACCTCGAACGGCGTGCGGTGCGGATCGGTGAGGCGCCCCAGACGGGCCATCTCGGTCGCGTTCGCGTAGCTCCGCTTGAGGAGCTTGAAGGTCTTGCGCCAGGCCATGAGAAGGTCTCCTCGCAGAAGCTGTGACAGCCGGAGTATGCTCCCAAACCGATCGCCATGAGCGAGCCCGGAAACGAGGAGCGGACCGACCCGAACATCGCCATGCCGAGCGGACCGCCCACCGACGAGATCGAGCTCTCCGGAGACGATGACGACGACGCAGAACAGGCCACGCCCAGCGCGCCGCCGCCGCCGCCGCGCAGGCCGTCGCGTCCGCCGTTCGACAAGCCGTTCCCGACGAGCCGCGCCGCCGCCGAGCGCAAGCCCGTGTCGAGCCGGCCCGCGCCGTTCCCGGCGCGCCCCGCGGTCGCGCCGTCGCCGCTTCCGCCGTCTGCGCCCCCCCCCACGGGGGTGCGCGCGCGCCCGATCGAGCCCGCGGCGGAGCGGCCGCCCGAGCGGCAGCGCTTCGCGCAGATGCAGACCCAGCTCGACGAGGCGCGGAGCTCGCTCGCGCGCCAGCGTCACGAGCTCGACGAGCTCCGCACGCAGCTCGACGCGAAGGAGCGGCACATCGAGGCGATGCTCGCCGAGCTGCGCAGCGGCGACGGGCGCGACGCGATGGAGGCCAAGCTCCGCGCCCTCGACGAGCGCGGCGACGCCTTCGCGCAGGAGCTCCGCATGCGCGTCGAGCGCGCCGAGCAGCGCGGCGCGGAGCTCGCGACGTTCGAGGCGCGGATCAAGGAGCTCGAGGAGGGCACCGAGATCTCGCGCATCCGCATGCGCGTCGAGCGCGTGGGCCACCAGCTCAAGGAGGTGGTCGAGCGGATCGAGCGCGTGGAGGCGACGCAAGCGGAGATGGCCGCGCGCCTCGCGCGCGAGGACGAGACGGCGCGGCGGATCGCGCGGCTGTCGTCGCTCTTCGAGGAGCTCGCGGACGAGGTCGCGCAGCAGCGCAAGACCACCGACCTCGACGAGCTGCGCGCGCGCCTCGCGGACGTCGAGGCGCTCACCGTGCAAGCCGGCTCGAGCCTGCGCGCGCAGTCGAGGCAGCTCGACGAGCTGCGCGAGAGCATCGTCCCGCCCGCGCGCGCGCCGGTGCCGGCGGAGGGCCTCACGCAGATCAAGGGCATCGGCCCGAAGTTCGCCAAGCAGCTCGCGGCGATGGGCGTGACGACGATCGAGCAGATCGCGAAGTGGACCGACGAGGACGTGGAGCGCGCGGCGGTGCAGCTCGGCATCAAGCCCGAGCGCATCCGCAAGGCCGGCTGGATCGCGAGCGCGCGGGCGCTCGGCGAGTGAAGCGCTTCGGCGATCACTTCGAACGGGGAGGAGAATGGATGGGCGCCTCCGGTGCCCGCTGCGCGGTCACCTCCGGCGGCTACGCGAGCCCGCTTCGCGGTCTCGCTTCGCACGCGTCGAGCCCCTGACGGGTCTCGCCGCGACGTCCCGAGCCCCTGCGGGTCTCGGGCCGGTGCGCTTCGCGCGACGTGCGATGAGAGCGAGTCACGCCAGGCAAGTTTCCTTGCGGGTCTGGGCTCTGCGCCCGGAGAGCCCGCGGTGAAGCCGCAGGCGCGCGGCGAGGCCGAGCACGAAGACCACGGCGTTCGAGCCCACATGACGGTCAGTACTCCCGACGCCGCAGCTCGGGCTGGAGGCGACGGCGTCTGGCTCGCGCGGGACACAGCGGCGTTCGTCCTCACCCGGCGCGCACACGAAGCCGACGGCGCACGGACGCCGGTACCCACAAGCCTGCGCGCACCTCCCGCCCGCGCAGACGCCCGAGGCGCAGTCGCTCGACGCGGCGCACGACGCCCCTACGCCGAGCGGCGCCACGCAGAGACCATCGACACACTCCCCGCGCGGACCGCACTCTTCGGACAGAAAGCACCGCCGCGCGCACGCCGACCGGACGCACTCGAGCCCGGGAGGACACGGGCGCTGCTCGTCACACGAGTCGCCCGTCTCTTGGGTACCTCGCATGCAGCGCCCCGCGTGACACCGATAGCCCGATGGACAGAGCGCACCGCCGTCGCAGCCGCGGCTGCAGTACCGCGTTCGGCCATCCTCCTGGCAGTGGCCGCTCGCGCAGTCGACGCCGTCCTCGCACGGCCCACCGAGATCGGAGAGAGACGTTGGCGACGCATCGCAGACGCCGAGCGACGCAGAGCGCGCGCGACACGCTGCTCCGTCGGGACAGTGCGAGGCATCGGGCCGACACGCGTGCGCGCAGCGTCCCGCGTCGCAGGCTCCGCTCACGCACTGCGAGCCCGCTTCGCACGACGCGCCGCCCGGCGCTGCGAAGAGCGGGCGGCACAACCCAGTGCCACGTTCGATGTCGACGACGCACGACCGCTCGCTGGGACACAGCGACCCCGCGAGGATCGGATCGCACTCGTAGCCGCAGCGGCCGTCGATGCACGTCCCCGAACCGCACTCGACGTCGAGCTCGCAGGGCTGGTCTTCGCCCGCGCACGTGCCTGCGAGGTCGCATCGAGCGCGGGCGACGCACGCACCTCCGGCGCAGGCCTCGGCACCGCGCGCCACGACCTCCTCGATCCACGCAGCGTGCGAGCGGACGAGGCTGAACGCGGAGGAGCCGAGACCGCACGGCCCGGGCGATCGGTAGGAGGCCACGCCGACGACCTCGCCCGCGCGCGTGAAGAGCGCCGCGCCCGAGTCGGCGTCGCACGTGACGGGCTCCGTGAACACCTCGTCGACCGTGAGCGCGACGACGCGCGTTGCCGCCTGACGCCGCACGCCCGGGATCCCTCCCGGGCTGCTCCCGAAGCCCTCGACCCACACGAGGTCGGTCGCCCAGTCGTCGCCGAGCTCGGTGACGAGGGCGGAGACCGCGACCGGCAGCGCCTCGTCGAGCTCGAGGAGCGCGACGTCGCGACCCCGGAGATCGGCGAACGAGTCGACGCGTCCCGGAGGGACCACGATCGAGCGCACGCGCGACGACGCGCGCACGTCGAGGTCGTGCGGACCGACCCACACGACGAGGCGCGCGGGATCGACGACTCCGTCGGGGTCGGAGAGGACGCAGTGCCTCGCGGTGAGCACCACGGTCGGCGCGAGGGCGACCCCCGAACAGAGCGCGCCCGCGCGGGGGTCGTGCACCGCCACGGCGCGGCCGGGATCCTCGTCGGTCCAGCCGTGGACGATGCCCGACTGCTGGATCCCAAGGTCATTGCCACATGCCGCGCTCGCGAGGGCGAGCAAAGCGGGGAGCTCGCAGTGCGCGCGTCTCACTCCCACTCGATCTGCGAGACGGGCTCCCCCGTGCGGAACCAGGGGGTGAACCACCCTCGCGAGTCCAGCAGCGGCCGCCCCGTGGCGGCGAGCTGGAGCACCTCCAAGCGGTGGAGCTCGCCGTCGATCGGGAGATCCTCGATGTCCACGTCGAAGATGCGCGCCTCGTCGGAGCGCACGGTCGCCACGATCATCGGCCCGAAGGGCGGGAGGTCGATCACGCGACCATCGAGCGTCGCCACCACGATCACCGTATCGGTCGCGCCAACACAGTCCCGAATGGGCGACGGGGACTGCACGTGGATCTCGATCGGCAGGCGACCGTCGGGAGGACGCTCCCGCACCAGCACGAGCCCCGTCCCGAACTCCCGATGGCGCAGGCGGGTCCCGTAGCCCCGCTCGTACACCCCCGGTCGATGCCCGGGCGTGTCCGCGAGCTGCGTGACGAGGTCGGTGGCGTCGCGAAACACGGCGAACGGCATGACCGTGGGCGCCTCCGCACCGGTCAGGGGCCCTTGAGACAACCGTCCGTAGACATGAAGGGTCGAGAGACCGAGCGGGAACAGCTCCGGCTCGAACGTCAACTCCTCGCTGGCGAGACCGTCCTCGATGGGCGCCGACGCGACGTACTCGCCCGGGCCGAGCTCGACCGCGGTGCCGTTGATGAACGCCTGATGGAGCAACTCGCCATCCGACGGGTAGCTCTCGCCCAACATCCAACGAAACCGAACTCGCATCGGGCTCGTCGTGAGCCACATCTGAGGGTACGAAGAGGTCTCCCAGGGGTAGAGCCGAATTTCGGTCACGAGGATCGTGCCGTCCGGTCGACCGAAGGGCGTGTCCTCCGGCTCGCTGGGGTTGGTCCCTCGGCTTGCGAAGGCAGCATCGAGGTAACTGAGGTCGGGGTGGCACGCTCCAGCGTCGCCGAGACCGCCATCGCCGTCTGCGGGCGGATCACACGCCGCCGCCAGGGCCGCCGCGAGGACCCAGCCGGGGCGTCGGGTCGGCATGGTCACAACCCGCAGATCGAGTTGTTCAAGGGCCCGTTCCCGGTATCATGACGACGGGGTCCGAGCCGAGCATCGTCGACCCTCCCGTCGCCGCACACGGCGACCGCGTCGAGCGCCACGCACCGCGAGCCGGTCGATCCGCCGGGCTCCTGGAGGCACCACACCGCCGACTCGACCGAGCTCTCCCCGGTGGCGAACTCATTCGGCAAGTTCAATGTGTCGTGCTCGGGGAAGGTACCCGTCTCGAAGGTGAACGTGCCACGCACGGTCAGGTGCGTCGGGGGCAGGGAGTCACGGCAGAAGCCGACCTCGCTACAGATGGTGGGTCCCCGGCGACCGCCGAAGTAGATGGGAAAGCAGAGCTCGATCCGCGCGAACGGCGTCTCCCCCTCACGGCAGAAGCGCGGCGCGCCCATCGAGTACTCGCGCAGCGGATCGCCTCGCGTGAACCCCTCGTTCGTCCCGTGCCTCGCCCACGCGAAGAACGGTGGGATCCACTCGGCCTGGTTGAAGAAGGAAGTCCCCTTGACGCAGTAGGACCCGTCGATCGTGCAGTCCGTCTCCTCCGTGGGCTGCGTGAGCGTCGCGGTCGGCTCGAGATACGAGGCGACCTCGTCATCGCAGACCGAGTCCGGGTCGACGCAGACGTCGGTGCCGGCGACGCGCACGATCCCGCGCGTGCCGCCGAGGAACGCGAGGACCGGGTCGGTGACCCGATAGAACTGCGCGAGCTGCGGATCGAAGAACCAGGAGCGACCGATCTGCGTCTGCATGCCCTGCACGCCGGTCGCCGCGCCGTTGACGTCGTAGACGGGGTCTGCGTAGAACGTCTCCACGAGGAAGCCTCGCAGCTCCGCGTGGGTGGCGAACTCCCGCACCTCGCGGGGCATCGGGAAGAAGACGCGGTCGCCCGCCGAGTCCACGCGGCTGCCGTCGTTGGTCGCGACGAACCTCGTCTGGAAGTCGTCCGGCACGGCGTCCGCGAAGGTGCCGGGGAGGTCCTCATCCGGGACGGTGCCCGGCGGCGGCACGCAGCCCCCCCCCCCCCATCATCACGACGACCGCGCAAGCGCTCAGCGCGCGCGCGGCGCCCGAGCCCCGCTTGCCACATTGCCCAGTACGATCACTCATGCGTCACCTCCCCGTGTGGCGAGGATAGCGTCGCGCGGGTCGAGCGAGAAGGCTGTGCTCGGCTCGGCAGCGGTCCGTGCCGCGACGTCGGATCGCGACGAGAACGGGCCGAGACCCAGAGGGGCTCGGCCCGGCGCCCCGAGACCCGCAGGGGCTCGGGGCGAGCGGAGCGAGACGCGGAGCGGCTCGCGGAGCCGCCGGAGCAGACCGCGCAGCGGGCTGCGGAGGCGCCATCGAAAGCAAACAAAGTTGACGGCTCGACGAGCCGCTCCACGACGACGGCAAACATCGCGACGTCGAACGTCAGCGGAACGCGCCCTCGGTGGGCGTGCCGCCGGCGAGCTCGGTGATCAGGCGGACGCCCTCGACGAGCACCTCCGGCGACGGCGCCGCGCGCCACGTGACCTGTAGGCCCGAGCGATCTCCCGCGATCGTGATCCCGTCGCGCAGCCGCCGCAAGATCTCTTGCGCGATCTCGGACACGAGGCCGCGCGGGAGCCCTGGCGCCGCGCCCTCCTCGAGGTCGACGGAGAAGGCCGGGAGCTCGCGGTCGTGCGCGATCCGCAGGCGCAGGCGCGGCTCGCCGATGCCGGGCAGGAGCTCGGCCTGGACCTCGCCGCGCGCGGTCGCGAAGCGCAGCCGGGGCGGGACCGGGGCGTCGTACGTGCCGCCGCCGGGCCGGAGCTCCGCGCCCTCGAGCGCGGCGTAGTCGGCGAGGCGCTCCGTCCCCGCGGACGCGAGGGCGCCGACGAGCTCGAGCATCGCGTGGAGCTTCGCCGGGTCCACCACGCCTCCCCCCACCGAGAGGGTGACCTCCGCGCCGTCCGCGCTCGCTCGGTCTGCGCCGAAGTGCCGGAGCATCCGCGCCTTGATCGCCGGCGGCCAGGCCCCGCGCATCGCCGCCGCGTCGTCGCACTTGACGACGAAGTGCGCGTCGAACGCCTCGTCGCCGCCGAGCTCGACGTCCTGCGCCCCGAGGGCCTTGCCGACGGACTGCAAGATCCCTTCCCTGTACACCTGGAAGATCGGCCCGGCCCCGAGCGCGTACCGCGCCCGCACCCGCGTGAAGACCTGTCGGTTCTTCCCGGACCCCACGATGTGGAGACCGAGGCGCGCGACGGCGTGCTCGACCCGTGCTTCGACCGCGGGCGACTCGTACGTGAACATGCCCGCGTGCCCCTCGAAGAAGGTCCCCCCCTTCTCGCGCGCCACCTCGCTCCAGATCCTGCGGCGCTTCTCGCTCTCGTGGGCGTTCCACCAGATCGCCCCGCCGACCGCGCCGAGCGCCACGGTGCCGATCAGCACCAACATCCCGAGGGAGGCCGGGTCCACGGCGCGAGGATGCTCGAAAACGCGCGCCGCCGTAACGGCGAGGATCGATCACCATAGGTGGGGCATGCGACCCACCGCCTCCCGACTGACGCTCGCCCTCCTCCTGCTCGGCTGCTCCGAGCCCGGCTCCGCCTCCGCGCAGGTGGACCGCGAGCGCCCCGAGCGCTTCGCGGACCCGCCGATCGGCGAGCGCCTGGAGCTGAGCGAGGCCGAGTGGCGCGCGCGCCTCACCCCCGCAGAATTCGACGTGCTCCGCGAGCAGGGCACCGAGCGCGCGTTCACCGGCCGCTTCCACGATCACCACGAGCACGGCACCTACCGCTGCGCCGGCTGCGGCGCGCCCCTCTTCGCGAGCGCGCACAAGTTCGACTCGGGCACGGGCTGGCCGAGCTTCTGGCAGCCGATCGCGCCGGGCCGGATCGCCACCGACGAGGACACCGCCTACGGCATGACGCGCACCGAGGTCCACTGCGCGCGCTGCGGCGGCCACCTCGGCCACGTGTTCCGCGACGGCCCCGCGCCGACCCACCTGCGCTACTGCATCAACTCCGTCTCGCTCGACTTCGACGCGCGCGAGTGATCCTCCGCGAGCTGCGCTACCGTCGCGCCGATGGCCCACGAGCACCCCGTGCAGATCTACTACGAGGACACCGATCACTCGGGCGTCGTCTACCACGCCAACTACCTGAAGTACTTCGAGCGCGCGCGCGAGCACATGCTCGGCACAGCGGAGCTGCGGCGGCTCCTCGTCGAGGACGGGATCGGCTTCGTCGTCTACAAGGCCGAGCTCGCGTACAAGAAGGGCGCGCGCTTCGGCGACACGATCACCATCGAGACGCGCGTCTCGCAGGAGAGCCCGTACCGCGCGACCTTCCACCAGAACGCGACCCGCGGCGGCGAGGTGCTCGTCGAGGGCAAGGTCCAGCTCGTG
>JAYRVK010001330.1:0-7794 GCA_041918555.1 Sandaracinaceae bacterium | reverse complement strand
TCCTCCTCGGACGAGTCCTCGACGTCCTCCTCGGACGAGTCCTCGCCTTCGTCGTCGTCGTCGTCGTCGTCCTCGCCCGCCTCGGCCTCCGCCGCGGCCTTCGCCTCCGCCGCGGCCTTCGCCTCCGCCGCGGCCTTCGCCTTCGCGGCGGCCTCGGCCTTCGCCTTCGCCTCCGCCGCCGCCTTCTCCGCGTCCGCCTTCGCCTTCGCCTGCGCCGCCGCCTTCTCCGCGTCGGCCGCGGCCTTGACCGCGTCGGCCTGGGCCTTCGCCTCCGCCTTGGCCTTCGCCTCCGCCTCGGCCTTGGCCTTCGCCTCCGCCTCGGCCTTCGCGTCGGCCTCGGCCTCCGCGTTTGTGTTCGCGTCCGCCTCCTCCTTCTCGGCGTCCGCTTTCGCCTCCGCGGCCGCCTTCCTCTGCGCGTCGGCCGCGGCCTTCTCCGTGGCCGCCTTGGCGGCGTCGGCCTTCGCCTTCGCGTCCGCGGCGGCCTTGGCCTTCTTGTCCGCGGCCGCCTTCTCCGCCGCGGCGGCCGCGTCGGCGTCGGGCTCGGGCGGCGCGAGCGACCCGCGCAGCTCCATGCCCTCGTCGAACGAGCTCGGATCGCCGCCCGCGTGGTCCGCGACGAGCGCGCGGACGCGCTCGACGCCGTCGCCCTGGAGCTTGATGAACTTGATCCCCATCCCCGCCGGCAGCGCCGCGGAGGCGTGCAGCGGGATGCGCCGCCAGATGACCCGGCCGACGCCCGTGATCGGATCGCCGCCCCCCTCGAGCTCGATCTGGATCTTGAGGAGCGTGCTCTTCTGCGCCGGCTCGTCCGTGCGCACGAACAGTCCGACCTCCGACACGTTTCCGAGAAAAGTGTCTACGAATTCGGTGTCGGTCGGGCTGCGGAGCCGCACCGTCGCCGGGATCTCTGCTCGCTTGAAGGTACGCTCGTCACTCATCGCGATGGCGGGGCTTACCGCAGATCGGCGCTCAAGTCATCGTTGAGGCGGAGGAGCCCTCCCCGATACCCTGATCCCGTGGCCGAGCCCTTCATCACCCGGGTCGCCGAGATGTCCCGGCAGATCGGCCTCGACGAGCTCGAGGTCGGCACCGACGAGGTGCGCATCACCGTCCCGCGGGACCCCGCTCCCGTCCACGTCACGGTGCGCGCGTGCGGCGAGATGCACGGCAAGGAGGTCCTCGAGTTCTCGAGCGACGGCCTCGCGCTGCCCGACGAGGACGCCGACAAGATGCCGCTGTTGATCCTGGCGCTGCAGCGGAACGCGGACGTGATCTTCGGGCACTGGGGCCTCGACGAGGACGAGCACGGCTCGACCCTGCGCGTGTTCCACAGCCAGATCACGGAGACGATGGATCCGCCCGAGCTCAAGGGCGCCGTGCTCGCGGTCGCCGACGAGTACGCGACGCTCGCGGGCGCGTTCGCCGAGCTGTTCGATCACCGGTAGGGCACGTCGTGGACCGGCGGCAGCGGGTCGAGCGGCCGCTCGAAGTGCCACCACTCGCGCCAGTACGGGACGAAGCCCTCCGCGCCCATCGCCTCGGCGAGCTCGCGCCGGTTCGCGCGGGCCGCGCCGATCGCCCCGGCCACGTGGCTGCGCGCGTCGAGCTCGTCCCACGCGCCCCCCATGGGCAGCTCGCCTCCGTCGCGCCACGCGAGGGACACGTCGATCGCGACGCCGCGGTTGTGCCGCGAGGTCCGGCCGACCCAGCCCGCGAGGAGGTCCCCGCGGCCGTGCGCCTCGCACCACGCGACCATCGCGGCGGTCGCCCGCAACGGGCGGTAGGCGTCGTACACCACGAGGCCGAGCCCGCGCGGCGCGAGCCGGTCGAGCACGCGCGTGAGCGCAGCGGCGGCGCTCTCGTGGAGCCACGCGCCCGCGACCTCGTAGCCGGGGAGCACCGCGCCCGTGAAGTTGTCGGCGCGCGCGTAGCCGATGGCGAGGCGCAGGCCGGGCATCGAGGCGAGATCGACGAAGTCCGGGGGCATGGCGGAGTCGGCCACGAACGGGGAGAATACGCCCCCACCGATGCTCGATCTCGATCTCTACGACCGCGTGTGGCTGAGCGCGCGCCCGCCCGTGCAGCGGCTGATCGCGGAGAGCTTCCTCCGGTTCGACTACCGCAAGGTCGACCTCGTCGTCGAAGGGCTCGAGCACCTCGGCGACGCGCCGGTCGTGCTCGCGATGAACCACACCGACAACTTCAATTACTGGCCCCTGCAGTACCGGCTCCACCTCGAGGGCCGCTACACCGCGACGTGGGTGAAGGGGAAGAACTACGAGCACCCCGCGCGGCGCCTCTTCATGCTCTCGACGAACAACATCCCCGTCGCCTCGCGCGGGTACGTGCTCACGCGCGACTTCCTGAACGTGACGGGCCGCCGGCCGACCGCCGACGAGTACCGGGCGCTGCGCGACGCGGTCGACGCGCTCGACGACCCGCCCGCGGGCGAGGTCCCGCGCGAGGTGCTCGAGCGCCCGCGCGACATGCTCGGGCGCCGCTTCTGGCCGCACCGCGAGCGCTACGCGGAGGCCGTCGAGGCGCTGATGAACCTGTTCCACGGGCGCTTCGTCGACCTCAACCGCGCCGCCCTCGGGCTCGGCCTGAGCCTCCTCGTGTTCCCGCAGGGCTCGCGCTCGGTCCGCCTCTCGCGCGGCCACATCGGGCTCGCGCAAATCGCCTTGCACCTCGACACCCCGATCGTCCCGGTCGGGTGCAGCGGCGGGGACGTGATCTACCCGGGGAGCTCCGCGCGCACGAAGCCGGGCCGTGTCGTCTATCGGATCGGCGCGCCGATGCACGACTGGGGCGACCTCGCGCCGCGCGAGCCGTTCGCCCCGTTCACGCGCGCGGCCGAGGCCGCGCACCGCGATCGCTTCCAGGCGGTCGTCGACCGCGTGATGGACGCGATCAACGACCTCGTGGACGAGCCGTACCGCTACTCCGAGGACCGCGCCTCCGACGGCACCGAGGGCACCGAGCGCTTCGTGTAGCTACGCGCGGCGGCGACGCCACGCCAGCGCGAGGGCCGCCGCGATCACGAGCGCCGCGCCCGACAGGCCGCCCGCGCCCCCGATCGAGCAGACGCCGCCGCCGCCGAGGCGCGTGTTCCGGCGCACGGCGATCTCCGCGAGGTGCTCGCGCGGCATCCACGGGACGAAGCCCGCGCCGCGATCTTCGCAGTACTCGGAGTCGTTGCCGTAGTAGGGCACGCCCTCCGCGAAGCGCTCGACGGTGCCGCTCGGCAGCACGATGTCGCGCGGCGCGGTCCAGTAGAAGAACTCCGGGCCGCAGTGCACGCGCACCGTCGCCTCGTGCATGTTCGAATAGGCCGGCGAGAGCTCGTCCGAGCGCATGAACATCGGGTCCTCGTCCATCTCCTCGGGGCTCAGCGTGCTGAAGAGGCGCGTGAGGTGGCCCGCGCGATCGACCATCGCCTGCGCGCGCTCGCGGGGCGCGACCACGCCCGCCATCAGCGCGTCGACGAGCGGCTCCGGATGGAACGGGTGGGCCTCGAAGTGCGCGACGATGTCCGGGTCGCCCAGGCACCAGCCGCCGACGAGGCAGTTGTAGAAGCTCTGCGGATCCCACTCCGCGGGCGGCGGCAGGTGGCGCAGGAGGATGCTCATGAGCTGGGAGTCGCCGTTGAAGCCGCGCTCCTGGAGCGCCATCAGGAACTGCTGCGGATCGGCCTCGGTGCGCAGGTCGTCGATCGGCAGGACCTCGATCGAGATCGCGGGGACGTCGCCCGCGTAGTCGGTCACGAACGCGTGGCCCCCCGCGTCGTCCACGACGCCGGTGATGTACGCCGAGTAGCTGGTGCGGCCGAGCCAGAGGCCGCTGTCGTCGAAGTCCGGCGCGACGAGCATGTAGTTGAGCGGTCGCACGCGGCGGTCGCCGAGGAAGTACGCGGTCACCGGCATGTCGGGCGTGCTCGCGATCCGCGTGAGGCGGAGCGGGATGCACGGCTCGTCGTTGTCGCTCGTGAGCACGATGGGCTGGATCTCGCCGCTGTCGCGGTCCTTGAGGAGCTTGAGCGCCACGAAGAAGTGGTTCAGCGCGACGTAGTGATCGATCTCGGCGAGCGCGGTCTCCGGGATGAGGTAGCCGTTGTCCGCGAGCCAGGTGCGCAGCGCCTCGGCGCTCCCCGCGGCGAGCACCGCGACGTCGTAGGGCCCGACGTTCGCGCGCAGGCGCACGTCGACCTCGGGCGCGGGCGGCGCGCCCGCGTCGGCGGCGCTGCCGCCCGCGCGCGGGCCGCCCGACGTGTCGAAGTCGTCGCTCCAGCCGCCGGGGCACGAGGGCTCGGTGCGACACGTGCCGAGCGTCTCCTCGCGCGTCGTGAAGAACGGCTGCGTCTGCGCGGCGAGCGCGCGGAAGACCGCGTCGGTCCCGACGTCGACCGTCGGCTCCGCGGGGACCGGGAGGATCCAGGCGAACTCCTCGGAGGGCCCCTGGTAGAAGATCTGGACCATCGTCGTGACGGTCCCGTCGTCGTTGTAGGAGAACAGGATGTTCTCCCCCGACTGATCGATCGCCTGGTTGTTACAGAAGAAGCCGCCGCAGGCGCGCGCGGTCGGCGCGTGCGCGAGGCCGACGAGGGCCGTGATCGCCGTGATCGTCACCGTGGCGCCGAGCGCCGGAGTCGTGCGTCGCATGAAGCTCTCCCCATCCCTCGACGGGCCGAGACGGACCCGTGGTGGGCTCGCTCTCAGCGAGCCCCGTGCCACGGGCACCGTCCATGACGGATCGGTCGCGGTCGCGGGCGATCTCGCGCCACGCTGTCACGCACCGTGCCACTCCATGCCGCGCTGGACGCCGGTCGGTCGACCCGCGACAGTGGAGGGGTGCGCCGGCCCTCGCTCGCCCTCGCCTCGATGACCCTCGCCGCGCTGGGCGCGGCCTCGAGCGCGTCCGGCGATCGCAGCCCCGCCGCGCCGCCGCCCTCGGTGCGCTACGAGATCGCGCTCGACGCGGCGATCGAGACGCTGAGCGCGCGCGTGTGCTTCGAGGGCGCGCCGCCGCGCTCGCTCGGGCCCGGGATCGAGGCCGCCGCGCGCGGGCTGATCGAGGCGACGGACGACGCGGGGCGCCCGCTCCCCGCGCCCCGCGGCGCCATCGACACGTCGCGGCTCGGCGACGGCGCGTGCGTCCGCTACCGCGTGGACGTCGACGCCGCGGTGCGCGCGTCGCGCTTCGGCGCCCGCCTCGGCGAGGACGCGGTGACCTCGCAGGGCGCGTGGCTCTGGCGCGACCGCGCGCGCGTGCCCGCGGGCGGCGCGACGATCCGGTTCACGCCGCCCGAGGGCGTGGTCGTGTCGACGCCGTGGCCGGCGCTCCGCGACGGAGGCCAGCATCTGGGCGCCTCGGCGTTCCAGCGCCCGGGCTTCGTCGCGTTCGGGCGCCGCGCGCCGCGCGTGCTCGCCGAGCGCCAGGGCGTCCGCGCCCGGGTGCTCCGCCTCGGCGAGGGCTGGAGGCTCGACGACGACGCGCTCGAGGCGTGGCTGAGCGAGGCGATCGACGGGATCGCGCTGGTGCAGGGGCGCTTCCCCGTCGACGAGCTGCTCGTGCTCGCGGTGCCGACGGCGGGCGACGGAATGGGCTTCGGGATGGTGCGGCGCGGCGGGGGCTACTCCGCGATCTACATGATCGGGCGCCACGCCACGCCCGCGTCGCTCCGCGCGAGCTGGGTCACGTGGCACGAGCTCTCGCACCTCCAGCTCCCCGCGCTCCCGCAGGAGGACGCGTGGCTCTACGAGGGCATCGCGACCTACTACCAGGAGGTCATCCCCGCGCGGCTCGGGATCAAGACGCCGCACGCTGCGTGGGCCGACCTCGTCGACGGCTTCGAGCGCGGCGCGCGCTCGCGCGGCGCGGGGCCGCTGCGCGAGGCCGCCGTCACGATGTTCGCGACCGGCGGCTTCGAGCGGGTCTACTGGGCGGGCACCGCGTTCGCGCTCGAGGCCGACGTGGCGCTCCGCCGCCGCGGGAGCTCGCTCGACGACGCGATCGGCCGGGCCGCGCCGCGCTGGCGCCGCGACCTCTCGCTGTGGGACAGCGCGCGGTTGTGCGCGGCGTGGGACGCGCCGCTCGACGCGAGCGTGCTGCGACCGTTGCGGGATCGCTGGGCGGACGGACGCGGCTTCCCCGCGACGGCGGGGCTCCTCGATCGCCTCGGCGTGCGCCGCCGCGACGCCGGCGTCGCCCTCGAGGCAGGCGAGCTCAGCCCCCTGCGCGACGGGATCATGCGCCACGAACGAAGCCGCCAAGCGCGGAGCTACAGCGTGACGTCGACCGAGTAGGTCCCGAAGTCGCTCGTCGCGGTCCCGGTCACGTGCGTGCTGCCGACGACGCGCCGCACGTTGTCGGCGGCCGACGGATCCGCCTCGGTCATCCCCGTGATCGCGAGGTTCAGATCGACGGGGCCCTCGATGTCTCCGGTCATGACGAAGCGACCGACGAGGGTGCCGGTCAGCGTGGCGTCCGGGATCCCGCGCAGGCTCAGGTCGAGGCTCGGGAGCGCGGCCGGGTCGGTGTCGTAGACGACGACGAGGTCGGACTCGGGCACCGCGTCCTGGTAGTCGACCAGGGCGAGGTCGAGCCGCATCTCCTTGTTGTCCGACGCGCCCATGTCGACCTGGCCCGTCACGTCGAGCGTCCCCGCCACGTCGCCGGTCGTCGACTGCGGTGGGATGTTCGCGCTCGTGGCCATGTTGAAGCCGTCGAAGCCGAGCGCCAGCGCCTTGCCGACCATTCCGTCGAGGCCGAGGTACGCGCGCTCCGCGCCCTCGTCCGAAGAGATGCCGCTCCCACAGCCCGCCGCGAGGAGAGCCACCAGACCTATCCACCGTCCCATGCGAGTCAGCGTAGCCGAGCCTGCGTCAGTCCGTCACGACGACGTGGCTGGCCCGCAAGTCGGTTTGCTCCGTCGCGACGCCGTGCCAGCCGTCGGGCAGGCGCGGCCACGTCCGCGCGAACACGTGGTGCGCGTCGTACGGCGTCATGTTCACGCAGCCGTGCGAGCGCGGCAGGCCGAAGCGCGTGTGCCAGAACGCGGTGTGGAGCGCGATCGCGCCCTCGAAGTACTGCGTCCACGGGACGTCCTCGATGGAGTAGCGATCGTCGCCCGCGTCGGGGCCCATGTTGCTCATCGTGTCGGTCACGTGCTTGCGCCGGATCGTGAAGATCCCGACCGGCGTCTCGTGGCCCTCGAGCCCCGTCGAGACGAGCGTCGCGTAGACGGGCGTGTCGCCCTCGTAGAGCACCAGCGTCTGCTCGCCGCGGTCGACGTGGACCCACGGCTCGTCCTCGGCCACGCCCTCGGGTCGATCGATCCGCTCGGCGACCGCCGCGAACCACGCGCGGAGGTAGCGCGGGCCCGCGTCGGTCTCGAGCACGTGCATCACCTGCCCGCCGACGTTGCGCCGCTCCTGCCAGCCGGTCAGCCGCGTCTGGCGCTCGATCGGCTCGGTGGTCTCGTCGTCGACGAGCGTGCCGTCCGGGCCGTCCATCATCGGCCGCGCGGTGCGAACCGTCCACGCGACGGGCAGCGCGACGTCGCCGCCGAGCTCCACGCCGCGGAAGTCGTGGCCGTGTCGCGGCTCGAGGTTCGCCTGCTTCACGAAGCGTCCCGTGGTCGTGCGCACGAAGCGGCGGAACGCGCGGACCTCGACGCCGCTCGACGCGATGTAGAAGCCGCGGTCGAGGTAGCGCGCGGTGACCGCGGTGCCCGGCGGTCCGTCGTCGCTCTCGCCCGCGAGGTAGCGGCGCGCGCGGCGCTCGTCGAGCGCGAAG